>WTCF01000095.1 GCA_013138705.1 Deltaproteobacteria bacterium | reverse complement strand
CTGAAAAAGACCTGCACAGGGCCCTTAAGGCATCTCCGGATGACGTGTCCGCCCGCTATCTCCTGGGCAGAACATATATGGCGCAAAAGGAGATTGAAAAAGCAAAAGAGTCTTTTAGGGGATTGTTATCGGAAAATCCCGGTCACCTTCCTGCGCTGACGTCTCTGGTGGCGCTATATTTGTACGAAGAACAGCCGGATAAGGCACTCGATCTTTGCGATGAAATGAGGAAAAAGCAGCCGGATAACGCGGCAATAGCTATGGTTCAGGGAAGACTACTTCTGCAGACCGGGCGTGTAGATCAGGCGGAAGCCGCTTTTAAAGATGCCATAGAGTTGAATCCTGATCTCATAGGGCCTTATGTCTCTCTGGCAAAGATTTATATATCAACAGACAAGGCAGAGGAAGCTATTGCCCAGTACAGGATTCTGCTGGAAAAGAATCCTGATCTTGCAAGTGCTTACATGGCTATAGGCACCGTGGAAGAACAGCTAGGCCATTATGATAAAGCAGAGGAGGCCTATCTGCAGGCCCTGGAAATAAAACGGGATTTCGCGCCGGCTGCAAATAATCTGGCATGGCTGCTGGCGGAAAAAAAGCACGACCTGGACAAGGCCTTTATCTATGCACAGAAGGCCAAGGCTGCAGCCCCTGGACAACCGGCCATACTGGATACTGTTGGCTGGATACTTACGAAGAGGGGGAGCTATGAGCTTGCCATGTCGAACTTTGAAGAGGCCATTCAGAAGTGGCCGAATCAGCCTACCATCCGCTATCATATGGCCGTGGCTTTGAAGGGGATGAAAAAGGTCGATGCCGCAAAAGAGGAGCTTCAAAAGGCAATCAATACAAAAGAGGAATTCCCAGAGATTGAAGATGCCAGGAGGCTACTGGAAGAGCTGTCGTGATCGACTTTCGCAGTCTTAGTCGAAGCGACCTCGAAATATGGGCAAGAGATCTGGGCCTGCCGGCCTTTAGGGGCCGGCAGCTCTTTAGCTGGCTTTGGAAGCCCGGGTTCCGGGACTTCTCCCAAATGACCGACTTTCCTGAGGCCCTGAGGGAAAAGGCTGCCCAAAAAGGCCTGCTTACCAACCTCAAGCTTGTGGCAGACCAACGTTCTGTTGATGGCACAAGCAAACTGGCATGGAGACTGCCGGATGGTTTAGTGGTGGAAAGCGTCGTGATCCCTGAACGGGGCCACAAGACCCTTTGCATATCCAGCCAGGTGGGGTGTGCTATGGGGTGCAGGTTTTGTCATACTGCCAGGATGGGCTTTCGTCGTCACCTTATTCCTTCAGAGATCGTGGGGCAGGTACTCGCCGCACTAGAACATAATGAAGAAAAGGAACAGCTCAGAAATCTCGTATTCATGGGGATGGGAGAGCCCCTTGCAAACTACGGGAATGTCTTAAAATCCATTTACATACTAACTGATGACCTTGGGCTAAACTTCTCATTGCGCAGGATGACCGTATCCACCTGTGGTCTGATCCCTGAGATATTGCGTCTTGGTCAAGACACAGATGTAGGCCTTGCAATCTCCCTGAATGCCCCTGATGATAGGACCCGGGACAAGATAATGCCCATAAACAGGCGCTATCCCCTTCCACAGCTCATTGAGACATGTAGAAATTATCGGCTTTCCCGCAGAAGGCGAATTACTTTTGAATATCTCCTCCTTGCCGGTGTGAATGACAGCGTCGAACAGGCAATTTCGCTTGCAAAACTTCTCAAGGGAATCCCTTCAAAAATCAACTTGATACCCTACAACGAAAGCCGTGATATTCCCTTCAAACGCCCTGTCCACGAACAGGTTCTGGCATTCCAGCAAGTACTCAAAGAGGCCAACTACACTGCCATCATTAGAAAGAGCAAGGGGCGAGACATATCCGCCGCCTGCGGTCAGCTATATGCAGAAATAGAGGCCTAAATAATCATTGGTAAAATTTTAGCCAAAGATTCAGATAAACGATATTTGGCGAGGTCATCATACGGAGTAGGATCTCTGTTGACAATTATAACAGGCTTTCCATTTGAATAAGCAACATCAACAAAAGAATTGGCTGGAAATACTTGAAGCGAGGTCCCCAGTGCCATAAATAAATCACACTCCATCGAGGCCTTTTCTGCAATTACCAGATGCTCAGGATTTAGACCCTGACCAAAGGATACGGTATTTGGTTTAAGGAGTCCCCCGCATTTCTCACATTTTGGTTCAACTTCACCCCTATCAATCCTTTCAAGTACAGGTTTAATGTCAACAACTCTATTACAGGATAAACATATTGCTTCTCTGTTGGTTCCATGAAGCCTGACAATTCTTTTTTTGTCTACCCCTCCCTTCTCGTGCAATCCGTCAATATTCTGAGTCAACAGCCAAAAAAGTTTTCCCTGTTGATCCAATTTACCAATTGCCAAATGAGCATGGTTTGGTTCTGCTTTAAGCATCGAGGGTATAGTTTCACTTTTGTATTTCCAATAATATATTCGTTTTTCTCTATCACTGATAAATTCCTGGATCGTAACAGTCTTATATTTGCTCCAGACACCTCCAGGACTTCTAAAATCAGATATTCCGGATTCAGTAGACATCCCCGCCCCGGTAAGGATAGTGATTTTATTTGATTCTTGGATTAATTCTTTAATGTTTTCTAAACTCATCTTAGGATCATACAGGAAATTGTCTCGCCCTGCTTGTTTGTTATCTTGCCAATTCACTGAATTTGGAGTAAACAGCCTCACTTGAACCTGAATTGAACGATTAGCTGTCTTGTCAGGGCGGCAGACTGATAGCCATTAGCGTTTAGCTAACCGCTCAAAATAGGTTGATTGGTGGAGTCTTAATTTTGATGTATTAGAGGGAATTAGTTATGGAATGTACTACAAATAAGCCAGGGGCCCAGTGCAAGTTTATGAGTCAAAATGGTTGCAAGTATTTGGGCGGGGCTTGCTTTGAAATAGTTGAGCAGTGTGAGGGCTGCGCAAGAGTTATAAACTATGATACGGGCAATTTTTGTTCGGTTTACCCGCATCCGGCAATGAAGTGGCGAAAGGGCATCTGCAACTTTGCAACCCATGTGAAGAAGGAAGTCCCAAAAGATGCTGCCGGCAGGAAGGTCAATCCTCTCAAGGCGGCAAAACGAGCTTCAAGAGGGTATTAAAGCCTACGCTATTTTGTAACCGTTCAAGGGTTCAAGGTTCAGGGGTTCAGGGTTTACTGAAAATCTAAGCCGTTAATTCGTGAAT
>WTCF01000156.1 GCA_013138705.1 Deltaproteobacteria bacterium | reverse complement strand
GCCTATGACCGCATGAAGGAAATCAACCCAGACATCAAGGTGTTGCTTTCAAGTGGTTACAGTATTGATGGTGAGGCGACTGAGATATTGAAACGAGGCTGTAATGGTTTTATCCAGAAGCCATTCAAGATGAATGAGTTGGCGGAGAAAATAAGGGAGATTGTGGAAAAGGAATAGTTGATAGGAAGCTGATAGGCTGATAAGAAATCGCTTTTTGCGATTTGGACTGAAACGGCACTCCCAAGCACCACACACTAACTTCTATAGCATTGTTGGAAGCTGCAGGTCAAGGAATTTTCAATGTGTCGTGAAAAAGAGGGAAAAATAAATGTTTCGGCCCCTGGAGAAGTTAATTCACGCATATTTTGCGCGCACATGGCCAATAGCTACTTGTGAAAATCAGCATCCTGCTTCCAAAGACCCAGGTACTTCAGTATCTGACGAATTACGTCTGGGTCCTGGATCAGGTTGATGATCTTCATCTCAGAGCCGCATCGTGGACAGGTCAAAGGATCAATCTCCCTAATCGCTGAAGCGATTTCCTATCACCATTTCCTATCACCTCCTGACAATCCCAGGCCCAGACCGATATAGCACGGCTTAATCGCAACATCTTTATTAGCGAGATCAACAATGACAATGTGCTCCAGGCAAGATCGCACCAGGGCGGGCCTGTTAATCCTGTCTGGAAAAATGGAAATTCCTATACTATTAAATTAGAAAACGTTATAATAACACCTCTTAATATTGAAATATCTATGCTGAAAGGAGCTTAAAGTTAAATGACCGATTTGGAAAAGCTGAGGGTACTCCTACCCCATTGGATTACACACAACCGTGAACACATAGCCGAAATCGACAGGTGGGCCAAGTTATTTGAAGATTCAGACCATATCCAGGTAAAGGAAGCACTCAAAAAGGCAATAAGCGCCACTGAACAGGTTACTAAAGAGTTGCAACACGCCCTGGACTTGGCCGGAGGTCCCATTGAGAGCCCTGAACCCCATGGCCATCACCACGGACATGGTCACACCCACCACGAACATGGAAAGGATTGATGAGATACATAAGCACCCGCGGAGGGATTGATCCCATATCTTTCACAGAAGCCGTAATGATGGGTCTTGCTGCAGACGGAGGGCTGTTATTGCCGGACCCCCTTCCATCTGTGGGTTCGGCCACTCTTGATGAATGGAAAGACCTGAGTTATCCAAAGCTTGCCCTGAAAATTATGGGCCTCTTTGTTGACGATCTTTCAGACAAAGAGCTTGAGGCACTCATTCACGATGCCTATACCACATTCGACACGCCTGATGTCACCCCTATTGTTAAAGTTGGGAAACACTATGTCCTGGAACTATTCCATGGGCCGACCCTGGCCTTTAAGGACGTTGCCCTACAGGTCCTGGGAAATCTTTTTTCTCTTCTTCTTAGGAAATCAGGCGAGAATATGAACATCCTCGGCGCCACCTCCGGAGATACAGGCAGTGCCGCAATCTATGGGGTCAGAGGAAAGGATAATATTAACATCTTTATACTCCATCCCCAGGGGCGGGTGAGCAAGGTGCAGGGCCTTCAAATGACCACGGTGCCGGAGAAGAACGTCTTTAATATTGCAGTGCAAGGCACCTTTGATGACTGCCAGGCTATAGTAAAGGCCATATTCAACCAGCTTGACTTCAAGGCTCGATATCATCTGGGTTCCATCAACTCCATCAATTGGGCAAGAGTCCTTGCCCAAGTCGTATATTACGTCTACGCCGCCCTGAAGGTGAAAGAGCAAACAGGACCTGAATCAGTCAATTTTTCTATACCAACCGGGAATTTTGGAGATATCTTCGCAGGGTATGTAGCAAAACAGCTTATTCAGCCCAATATAGGAAGACTGATCCTTGCCACCAATGAAAACAATATTCTGACTCGTTTTGTCCTGCAGGGCCGCTACGCCAAAAGCGAAGTGGTTCCCACCATAAGCCCCTCTATGGATATCCAGGTCGCCAGCAATTTTGAGCGCTATCTTTATTACCTGTACAATCAGGAACCAGAACGGATAAAACAGGCATTTATCTTTCTTGATAAGAAAAACGAAATTATCATTAGCCAGGAGGAACGGGCCCAGGTGAGAAAGGATTTTGCCTCTGCTTCTATAGACCAGGCATCAACGATCACAACCATCAGGGACATCTATAAGGAAACAGGTTATATTCTAGACCCCCACACTGCAGTGGGGGTAGCCGCGGCTGAGAGGCTTGGGCCTGATCTACCAAAAGGACCCACTATATGTCTGGCCACTGCACATCCGGCAAAATTTCCCAAGGCTGTACGCAAAGCCATAGGCAGGGAACCAGAGCGACCGAAATCATTAAAAGGAATTGAAGGCAGGCCTAGCAGATGTAAAATCTTACCTGCAGAAGTAGACGCGGTGAAGAATTATATTGTGAAGCATGCATTATGAGCAATCAGATTTTTTTTGAAGAAGTTACGTAATTAATTTTTAATGATATGCGATTGCGTGAACAGGACTTTACCAAGGAAAAAAGGGGGAGGGCAAAAATGCCCTGCCCCCTGTCTATTGCTTTATTATAACCACTAAAGACCTTGCTTTTTCAACTCTGATATCAGTTTCTCCTGTTTCGAGGTAAGCTTGGCCGGCACCTCAATCATTATTCGAACATATTCGTCTCCTCTGCCGCCGGAAGCAGTCGGGAGACCCTTCCCCCTCAGACGTAACTTCTGTCCACACCGTGCACCTGCAGGAATCTTGAGCCTCACTGTCCCCCCTTCCACAGTCGGGACCTCCACTTCCGTACCAAAGCAGGCATCAGTAAATTTCACAACCTTGTCCACTTCCACATCTGAACCGCTTGAACGAAAACCGGGATCCAGCTTGAGACTGATAAGCAGATAGAGGTCTCCTCTGCCTCCGGGTCCCTGTCCCCCCTTGCCTGCTACCCGGATTTTCTTCCCGGGGCTAATGCCTTTTGGTATATGCACGGAGATTCGCTCAGGATTGCCGCCGGTCTGGATAGCTATCAACTTATGTGAACCTTTAAGGATCTCCTTCGGGGAAAGAGCCAGTTCCAAAACCACGTCCTGTCCGATTGGTTGTGAATACTGAAAACCTTGTTTACATGAACGGCCACCAAAGCCGCCACTCCTCGCACCAAAGGCCTGCCCCAGGATCTCATCAAAGGAGACTTCAGTGCCGCCTCGTCCGCCAAAAAAGACTCCACGGCCTCCGATGTCCTGAAAAATATTACTAAAATCAAAATTACGGAAGATGTCCTCATGTGTAAACCTGCGATGGAATTCGGTGGAACCAAAAGTATCATACTGACGTCGTTTTTCAGGATCACTCAGCACTGCATAGGCCTCGTTAACCTCTTTGAAGCGCTCTTCAGCGGTCTTATCCCCTTTATTCTTATCCGGATGGTACTTAAGTGCCATTTTTCGAAATGCCTTCTTGATCTCTTCAGGAGAGGCATTCTTTGAAATACCAAGTAGCTTGTAATAATTTTTCTTTTCACCCATATTTTTACCATCTCACTGTATATTTTTTTGATATGATTTCGCTGAAAATACCTCATCTGCTGCGTTGCTTCGTTTTCCTCGTCACTGCGACGTACGCTAAGTACGCCTCATTCCTCGGAAATCTCGCGCCTTGCATCTGAAGCATTTTCAGCGAAATCATATTTTAGGTCTTTTTGCAGTATAATTATATATTCTATAACTCAAAAATATTGTACTATATATTTTCAAACATGCCTCTCATATACAACCAAAGGCGTTAATTGAGAAATTTTTTGGCTGCGGGGAATTAAACCCTATAGATTTCGCATTATCCTTCATAATGATTAGAGTAATCCGTGTAATCTGCGAAATCTGTGGATTAAAAGTAAAGTAAAATTAATAACTACTAAAGCAAAGTCAAGAAAGTGCCCTACTTCTCAGTCCATACCAGGCCCCGTCGTGTGGCCCTTTTTGCTCCCTCCAGTCCACTGGAATCAGAAAAGCTGGATGCAGGTCTCAAGATAATTGAAGAAAAAGCCCCGTGGCTCAAAATTATCAATGATACATTTACTGATCAGACCGAGGACATGCCTTCCCTGCCCTATCTTGCGGGGAAAGACCAACTCCAGGCCGGCAAATTTACAAGTCTTCTCTTGGACACATCCATAGACATTGTATGGTGTTTAAGGGGAGGATACGGGTCCTTGCGTTGGCTAAGCATGGTGCCATGGGACCGAATTGGGCATGAGGCTCCGGTACTGATAGGTTTCAGTGATGCAAGCTTCCTCCACTCAGCCCTTTTCCAACAAGGTCATCTGTCAATACACGGCC
>WTCF01000166.1 GCA_013138705.1 Deltaproteobacteria bacterium | reverse complement strand
GAGGTCGTCTCGGTCAGGGCCTCAGGGCTGTAATCAAGGGGACTGCGGTAATGCTTGGACAGGAGGAAGAGCCTCAGGACCTCCGGATGATATTTTCCCAGGATCTCCTGGATGGTTACAAAATTTCCCAGGGATTTTGACATCTTCTCGCTGCGGATCGTTACAAAACCATTATGCATCCAGAAACGGACAAAGGTCTTTCCTGTTGCCGCCTCGGATTGGGCACGCTCGTTTTCATGGTGTGGGAATATAAGATCCAGTCCGCCGCCATGGATGTCCAGGGTCGGCCCCAGGTACTTCATGCTCATGGCTGAGCATTCTATGTGCCATCCGGGCCTGCCTGGTCCCCATGGACTATCCCATTTGGGCTCACCGGGTTTTTCAGCCTTCCATAGCGCAAAATCCATCGGGTCTTGTTTCTGTTCTCCCACGGCTATCCTGGCTCCGGCCCTCATTTCTTCTACATTTCTTCTGGACAGGGCACCGTAGCCGGGGAAACTGCGCACAGAGAAGTAGACGTCACCTCCTGAAGTATAAGCCCGGCCTTTATCTATCAATGTCTCTATGAGTTCAATAATTTCCTGAATGTGTTCTGTTGCCCTCGGTTCTGTGGTAGCACGAAGCACACCCAGTGCGTCCGTGTCCTGGTAGAAGTGCTTTATCTCCCTTTCTGCAAGTGCCTCTGGGGAAATTCCTTCCTCAATGGCCCTGTTGATGATCTTGTCATCAATGTCAGTAAAATTCCTTATGAAATTTACATCAAATCCTCTATGTCTGAGGTGCCGGAGCACTGCGTCAAAGACTACGGCTGAACGGGCATGCCCAATGTGACAGCGGTCATAGGCCGTTATGCCGCATACATACATGCGCACATATCCCGGTGTCAGGGGCTCAAAGGCCTCTTTCTTCCGGGTAAATGTATTGTAGATTTTTATAGTCATGATGATTAAACGGCGGCTGCATTAAGTTTCGGGCAATCAGGCTGGGGGTTTTTGAGCCGGATTCAACCCATATAAGTAATATATTGATTTCAATTTTTCAATTAGGGATTGAGGAATTGAACGCTTTTTTTGGACATTAGTTCGAAAATCCTTGAATCTCTCAATTCCTGAATTTACTATGTTAACTTGATAGTATAGGAATTTCCATTTAAGAAGCATGTTTTTTTGATGTCTTAGGGATTTAGGGACCAGAATACTTATCTGGGAGACTATTGGAACAATGTTCTTTTTACAACTTTTAATCAAAGGTGACATATGCTTAAAGCAGGAATTTTTTTGGATATTGAAAATCTGGTACGATGCGGGGGCTGGGGAATCAGATACCGCGTTGTTAGGGAGTTGGTAGAGGCTCAAAGAGCCACGGTACTAAGGGCAAATGCCTACATGGCAATCGATTCGGAACGGGAAGAAAAGGACATCGACTATAAGAGGAAAAAACAAGAGTATCGAGAAGCGGTCAGACGTGAAAGTTTCCACTTAGTTTTGAAAAAAGTCCAACGCTATAGAAATTCTGAAGGGGATATTATTACCAAAGCAAATGCTGACCTTGATCTTGCAATAGACGCATTATTGCAGGCAGATAACCTGGATTACATACTTGTAGGTAGCGGTGATGGTGATTTTTTCAGGCTTGTCCGGGCAATTCAGAACAGAGGAAAGCGAGTCGATCTCCTCTCTTTCTCCAACACGAGTGAAATTCTCAGGTGTGAAGTTGATAACCATTTTTCAGGATACCTGGTTCCTGGACTCTTGCCATCCGTAGACAATTCGTCGCGCATACGCGGTATAATGCATGTCTTTAACGAGGAAAAAGGGTTTGCGTTTCTGGCTGTGCGAACCGATCTTGGTGTGCTGGATATTCGTGACGATGTCTTTTGCCATATCAGCGATTTCAGACACAGAGACGGACGTGTTGTGACTGATCAGTCCTTTGCTCAATTAAAGACTAAGCAGACGATTATTGAATTCGAACTTGTTGAACGTAGTGATGGCAAGGTAAAAGCAGTTAATGCCACCGAGTTTGAACCGGAAGTGAGATGAGCCGAAGGGCCGGCCCACCATTTCCCGCTTCTTTAAAGCAAATGGGAAAGTATTTCAGCCCGATCCTGCCAGGTCCTTCGCCTGCAATACAATCACGAAAACACGAAAGATTGAAAGCACTAAATAAAACAACATCCAGCCTTTCGTGTCTTCGTATTTTCGTGCTTTCGTGATCAATTTTTTTATCTTCAAACCTGTTTGGTTCCGGCTTGTCCGGATCAGGAAATTAGGGGAATTGGGGACGTATTCAATCTAGTCAATTACGTCCCGCAATTCCCGCAATTCCCTGCAACCAAAGCCTAATTTTCATTTCAAGGTTTTTCAGTTAAGTTGTGCCTTATGAGTTCTGTACAAGTTAGCGCCATTCCAACCGTGCCAATGTTACGCAATCGAAATTTCCTTTTCCTGTGGTTTGTCAACCTCACCACTACTCTGGCCATAGAATTGTTTACGGTCACCATTTTGGTAGCGATTTTTGAACAAACAGATTCTACTTTGCAGGCAGCCGGTACGATGGTGTTTCGTATGTTACCGGCATTTTTGCTGGGTCCTATTGCTGGTGTGTTGGTGGATCGCTTCCCCAGGAAAAATGTGCTCATTACCATGGATCTGATTCGGGTTGTGCTGATCGGTATTGCGGTTTGGTTTTTACAGGGGGATGGAAAGGTGCCGGTTGTAGGCATTTATCTCATTCTATCCGGTCTCTCCACTGCCGAT
>WTCF01000232.1 GCA_013138705.1 Deltaproteobacteria bacterium | reverse complement strand
GCCCAGACACCCAGACCCCTTATGAGGTCAACCGCAGCCACAACCGCGCTATCTATGTCATAGAGCTGAGAAAACGTGGCAAACAGCGGCCTTCGGCCCTGGCCCCATGGCCATAGTGCGTTTGCAGGCAGTTTTCCCTCGGCCCGCCTCTTTTCGTTGACAGAGTGACGATGGAAAAATGTAATGGCCTTGGTAAGAAGTCCATACAGAAGTGGCTCCTCCTCGTAAATATGCCAGGCTTCAGTAACATCCATTCCAGTGAAATCATGAGGTGGTACAGTGGAAATACCTTCTGGACCACCGCGCCAAAGTAACAGATGGCGGTAACTTACGCCGGCAAAAAGCCCAAAAGAACGACTGGACACCAATGGTGCTAAGTCCTCTATGAGTATGTGAGCTTCTTCAGTGCTTATGTGGCCGGCGCTGTAGTCTTCCATGTAGACCCGGCCCTCTCTGAATCTCAGGGTAACCAGATTGCACCTGAATGCCACGTCCTCGGGATTCATCTGGATACCCATAGCAGCGGCCTCCAAGGGCCCGCGGCCAGTATAAAACTTTTCAGGAGAGTATCCTATGAGTGACATATTGGCTACATCGCTCCCCAAGGGGAAACCCTCTGGAATGGTAAGCACCCTGCCCAGCTCCCCCAACTTGGCCAAGTGGTCCATGGCAGGAGTCCTTGCCTTTTCTAAAACAGTCTTGCCCCCCAGATCGTCGATTGGTAAATCAGCCATACCATCTCCGATCAGTATCACATACTTCGAAGCCGGAAGTTCCATCTTGGGTATGTCTTGAGCCTGATCAGTAGATTCAGCAACATTTATTGTGTTGACGTCGGTCACAACAGAACTCCTTCTTAAATAAAATCCCTCAATCCCTCAAGGGTTTTAAGATCTTCGATGCGGATGACCATGGTCTCACCTGAAATTACGTCAAGTGAGCCAATTTGCTTTAATGCTTCGCGCACCTTGGCCTCATGTGCCTCATGGGTGAGCATCACTACAGAAACCGATGACTCTCTACCTCGTCCTTTCTGCACAACCGAGGCTATACTGATACCCATGTCCCCCAGGATTCCGGATATCCGGGCAAGGACCTTCGGCCTATCCATAACTGAAAACCGAAAATAATAACATCCTTTCAAAGAATCCATCGGGCTTTTTCTCAGAGGCTTAAGCAGATCATATGGAAGTCCTAAGGATGCTACTCTTCCAACAGCTCCCCCGGCCAGATTCCTGGCCACATCCACTACATCAGCCACCACCGCGCTGCCTGTGGGCATCTGCCCGGCTCCCAGGCCGTATAGCAACACCTTTCCTACCGAGTCGCCAATGAAGTAAAAGGCATTGTAGACCCCCCCAACCTGTGCCAAAAGGTGCTCTGACGGGATCATGGTCGGGTGGACTCTCAGTTCAAGCCCCTCACTGCCGTTTCTTGCAATGGCGAGAAGCTTGATCCTGTATCCAAACTCCTTTGCAAAGGAAATATCCAGTGGCGAGAGCTTGGATATACCTTCTATATAGATATCTGAAAGCTCAACCGGAGTACCAAAAGCCAGCATGGCCATGATGACAAGCTTATGGGCTGTATCAATACCCTCAATATCATAGGCAGGGTCCGCCTCCGCATAGCCGAGGCGCTGCGCATCTGCCAGCACATCTTGAAAGGCCATGCCTTCCTCGGTCATCCTCGTGAGGATATAGTTGGCAGTACCATTCATTATACCCATGACCGTGTGAAGACGGTTTGCCACAAGGCCCTCTTTCACTGCCTTAACAACAGGTATTCCGCCGCCCACACTGGCCTCAAATCCCAGCTCAACGCCATGGCTTGCTGCTGCCGCAAAAATCTCATGGCCGTGAGCCGCAAGCAGGGCCTTGTTTGCCGTGATAACATGCTTTCCTTTTTGAATAGCCTCGAGCACAAAGGTCCTGGCCGGCTCAAGACCGCCTATGAGTTCAATAAATATGTCTAGCTCCGGGTCATCAAGAAGGGACATCACGTCATCGGTGAGGATCTCAGAAGGTACTGGAAAACCCCTGGAAGTAGTAATGTCCATGTCACAGATCCGCGCAAGCCTTATACTTGTACCAGTGCGTTGCTCTAAAAGTTCTGATTGTTCCAGCAGGATCCTGGCCGTACCACTCCCAACAGTCCCAAAACCCAGCAGACCTACGTTTATAGTCTTACCCATAGGATTATACCCTCTCCCTGCCTTGAACTTAGCGCCCTTCGGGCGGACTTGGACATTCCTATACTATTAAATTAGCCCCTTTCAGACTGACTTTTAGCTGTTGAGCTGCTCGACTTATTAGCTTAACAGCTTAACAGCTATGTTAGCAACCAAGGTCACAGAAGAAAATAAACCGTACTTGCTCATAAAGTGTCGGCGGATTATCTTGGGCCGGCCATGAAACCAACAGATTTCCTGCCTTTGATAAGAAGACCAAGCCGTTACCTTGGCAATGAAATTAATGCCTGCCATAAGGACTGGAACGAGGCAAGTCTCCGAATCGCTCTCATCTTTCCTGATCTCTATGAAATTGGGATGTCTCATCTTGGGCTTCATATCCTGTATCACATAATTAACGAAATACCTTGGGCATTGGCAGACAGGGCGTACTGCCCTGATATTGATCTTGAAAAACTCCTGAGATTTGAAAAGGTGCCTTTCTGGGGTCTTGAGAGCCGGCGTCCATTAGGCGAATTTGATGTCCTGGCCATAACCCTCCCATACGAACTCTGCTATACCAATATCCTGACCATCCTGGACCTTGCAAATATACCTATCCAAGCAGAGAAAAGAAATAGCCCGAAGTGGCCCATAATCCTTGGGGGAGGAAGTTGCTCGGTTAATCCTGAACCTGTCGCCGATTTGTTTGATGCCATCCTGGTAGGAGACGGAGAGGAAGCCATGCCTGAAATCGCAGGCCTTGTAAAGGATTGGCGAGAAACAGGGAACGACAAAAATGAGATTCTTGTCGCCCTTTCCCGTATAGACGGCGTCTATGTGCCGGGATTTTACAGACCAAAATATCAAGCGGACGGCTCCTTTGCCGCACTTGAGCCCAGAAGGCCTGAAGCAGGTCTTGTAAAGCGCAGGATAGTATCTGACCTTGAAAAGGCCCCTTTTCCCTCTCGCCCTCTCGTACCATATACCCAGATAGTCCATGATCGTATAGGAATCGAGATAGCAAGAGGCTGTACCCGTGGTTGCCGGTTTTGTCAGGCAGGCATTACCTATAGACCTGTACGTGAACGCTCCCCTCAAAAGGTCATCTCCCTGCTGGAACAGGCCCTGACCACATCCGGATGGGAGGAACTCTCCCTGCTTTCCCTGAGTACGGGTGACTACGGATGTCTTTTGCCCCTGTTAAGCACCTTGATGGATCGCTACATGCCGGAGAATGTTGCGGTCTCTCTCCCTTCTCTTCGAGTAGGAACCCTTAATCCGGAAATTATGAAACAGATACAAAGGGTGAGGAAAACAGGGTTTACCCTGGCCCCGGAAGCAGGGAGCGAGAGACTGCGAAGAGTAATAAACAAGGGAATTACAGAGCACGACCTTATAGATACGGCAGCCCAGGCCTATGAGCTCGGATGGAGCAATATAAAACTTTACTTCATGACAGGTCTTCCGACAGAGACCATGGCCGATGTATTGGAAATAGCCGAACTCGCAAAGAGGGTCCTTGCAAGTAGCAGAAAAAGGGGCAAAAAAGTTACTGTCAGTGTAGGCACCTTTGTGCCAAAACCCCATACCCCCTTTCAGTGGGAACGCCAACTAAATGTCCGGGAATCCGGAGACCGCCTTGAACTGTTGAAATCCAACCTGAAGGGCCGGGACCTTCATTATAAATGGCATGACCCGCTTCAGAGCTTTCTGGAAGGTGTTTTCTCCAGAGGAGACCGCAGGCTTACAGGAGTCCTTTGCAGGGCATGGAAAATGGGGGCACGTCTTGATGCCTGGAGTGACCATCTAATGCCGGACCTGTATAAAAAAGCCGCCCTTGAAGAGAATATCGAGCTTGAAAAATATATAGAAGCAATTGATACAAAGGCACCTCTTCCCTGGGGTCACATTTTAACCGGTGTGAGCAATGAGTATTTACTGGAAGAAAGAGAGAAGGCACGGAAAGAGATTTACACACCGGACTGCAGACATGGCGAATGCCAGACCTGCGAAGTATGTGATTTCAAGCATATCCGTCCCGTAGTCTACGAAAAGGAAAAAATTCACATTTCATCCCCCACACAATCACTCAATCACCAAATCACCCAATCACCAAATCACCAAATCACTTATCATCTGGTCTTCAGCAAGCTGGGAGTGGCACGATTTCTGGGACATCTCGAACTGGTCCATGCCTTTCATCGGGCAGCAAGGAGGGCGCATATCCCGGTTGCTTATTCTCATGGCTTTCATCCCAAACCGCGCTTTTCTTTTGGACAGCCCATACCTCTGGGTACTGAGAGCATGGCAGAACAATTCGCCGTTACACTGACAGGGCACATGAAACCGGACCGTCTGAAAAATTTGCTGAGTATAGAGATGCCCCAGGGAATCACTATAAGCTCGGTAGAACTCGTAGGCACAAAGACTTCTTTTGGAATTCCGGAAATAGTAAAATATCTGATATTTGTCCCTGGTGTTACAGAATCTCAGGTAAAAGGCTCAATTGAAAAGCTGAATTCAACCCCCAAATGGCCTGTGAGCAGGATACGTAAGGGAAAGGAAATCACAACAGACCTTAAGCAGGTAGTTGAGTCTCTTCACTCAATAACAAAAAAGGATTTGGAAGACAGGCATATAACACCCTGCCCCTGGCCTGAGGATGTAAGAGACGGGGAAACCCCGTATTTTTACCTGACGCTCAGGTCCATTGCCCGTTTCAACCTCAAGCCGGCCGAGATAATAGGGTCGATCATGGGGCTTTCCGAGGAAATGATGAAGACGCTGCGAATCCTAAAACTGGTCCTTACCGATTAAAACATATTACGAAATTCGTAACTTCTCAATAACTCAAGGGTAAAATGTCTGGATATTTTCAGCAAGATCACTATCGATTTTTCTCCATTTAAGTTAAGATAATCTTGTTTTTTAATTGCTGGAACAATTTCACCAGGAGGACAGTATGTCTGACCCGACCAGGAAAGATAAAGACAAGGCAGTAGATATAGCCATTGCCCAAATACAAAAACAGTTTGGGAAGGGATCTGTAATGAGGCTTGGGGACCGCGGCGGTGTGGAAGATATCGCTGTAATTCCAACAGGCTCTATTGCGATTGACCTGGCAACCGGTGTTGGGGGCATAGCTCGAGGCAGGATAATGGAAATATTCGGTCCGGAGTCTTCAGGAAAGACTACCCTGGCCCTGCACATGATTGCCGAAGCCCAGAAGCAGGGCGGCATAGCTGCATTCGTGGATGCGGAACACGCCATGGACCCGGTCTACGCCGGCAAGCTTGGCGTAAATACCGACGACCTCCTGATCTCTCAGCCGGACTATGGTGAGCAGGCACTTGAAATCGTTGATGCCTTGGTGCGTAGCGGAGCAATAGATATCATAGTAGTGGATTCCGTGGCTGCCCTGGTCCCAAAGGCGGAGATAGAAGGGGAAATGGGAGATCAACATATGGGACTCCAGGCCCGGTTGATGTCTCAGGCCATGAGGAAGCTCACAGGCAATATCAATCGCACCAGGACGGCACTGGTCTTTATCAACCAGATCCGCATGAAAATAGGGGTGATGTTCGGCAGCCCTGAGACCACAACCGGCGGGAATGCCCTCAAGTTCTATTCAACCATGCGGATGGACATAAGGCGTATAGCTGCTCTTAAGGAAGGAGCGGACATCATCGGAAACCGGACCAGAGTAAAGAT
>WTCF01000007.1 GCA_013138705.1 Deltaproteobacteria bacterium | reverse complement strand
GTGTATTCATATGTCAAGGCAGTGATTGTAACCGAGATTCACAGACTTCAGGTGTACCTTGGCGAAGAGTTGGTAGACTCTTTTGATTATCAGCTGCCAGCATGAATTTTTAATAGTAAATTTTTGATTCTTCGCTATTTAGTGTGGGTAATTACGGTTAACTTCTGGGGACTTTGTCCCCAGACCCCTAAGGTTTATCGCTTGAATACCAATCCCGAAGAGGTTAAAAGATGGCAACAGTAGTCACCCTCTTCGGTCTTGGTCCCTGCCTCGGCGCTCGGGTTGCTCCCCAGCAGAGCCCTAATTACCTCTGGCTCAAGGACTTTTGATGGGGGGAAAATTGAACAATAAAAGAGGACCGGTTTTCAACGTTGATTGATAGGCTCGAAATCACCATTATTCCGTTAACAAAGAGGACGAAAATTCTATCTTATTTTTGATCCATTTTGGTCTTGACAATGGGGAGTACTATAGGGTTTCTTTAACTTTATTATCTGTAAGATTAAATTGGTCATTTATATAAGTATCAGCAAAGAAGAGTTCAAAATTATAAGCAATGGAAGCGGCTACATGGTTTTTAAAAATATCATTATGCTCTGAATGCGGCACTTTTTCTAATAAGAGATTCAGCTCCTTTTCTTTGCGGACTCTTTGTTGATATTGTTCATTGTCAAGATAGCGACACCCCTCATCACAATCTATATTTTTTAGACGATTTTCGCCACAACAGACGGGACAAATTAATTTGTCCAATGAAGGACAAAATCTCTTCGCAGCCCTTTTTCCGCAATAACCACATTTTGCTTTTGCCATAAAAAAATCCTTATTTCACCCACTCAAACCAGAACGATCCGCAAACTTCATGCGTACGTCCCGAGCCAGGTCTGTCTGACAGAAGATTGTGAGCTGGTCTTCAGGCAGAATTTCTGTGCTGCCATCCGGGATAAGCACAGTGCCGCCACGCTCAACGGAAACCACTGTGGCACTCTGTGGCAGCTTGATCTCAGCCAGTTTTTTACCTGCGCAGGCGCAACCGGGGTTTACCTGAACTTCGATAAATTCAACGCCCGAGACTTTTCTAAGTGCCATACGTTCCCGAATGTGTTGGGCCTGTTGCTTTTTCAATAGCCCCACGTCATAGGCCCGCAAGATATCGCTTCGGCTGATAAGCCCAAGCAATTTTTGCTCAGCATGACGCGAGATCACAGGAAGCCTCGCAAGGTCCCTGGGTCCCATCTTGCGTATAGCAGACCAGATGGGCTCGTCCGGAAAGACCGTGACAGGATTAGTCGTGGCCACGTCACCCACCTTGAGATCACGTATCATGACACCTTCCCGATCAAGCGCGCGCTCCATGTCCTGCAGGGTGACTATACCATAGAGGTCTTCGTCATTTTCCATGACAGGGAAACCATAAAGATGGGTCTCCTGGAAAATGGCAAAAAGCTCTGCCAGGGGCCGGTCCTTATGAACCGTGATGGGTGCCTGATTCATGACTTCTTCAACCAGGACCCCTTGCATGACATCAAGGTCTCTTCCGTGATCAAAACGGATTCCCTTCTTAGTCAGCTTTAAGGTGTAGATTGAATCAGGATGCAACCATTGCGTTAGGCTTGACCCCACAATACTCGCGGTCATGAGGGGCAAGATCAGGTGATAGTCCCCGCTCATTTCAAAGACGATAAGTATGGATGTGAGCGGGGCCCTTGCCGCTGCAGCAAAGACCGCGGCCATCCCTACAAGTGCATAGGCCCCGACTTCTCCGGCGATATTCGGGAAGAGCGCACCGGCAACATATCCATAGGCCCCGCCAAGCATGGCTCCTGTGAACAGGGATGGTGCAAAGATACCGCCTGAATTGCCGGAACCCAGAGTGAATGAGGTTGCCAGGGGCTTAAGGAAAATCAATACTGCAAGAAGCAAGAAGGAGGCTTTTCCCTGCAAGACATCTTCCATGAATGGAAATCCTGAACCGTAAACCTGAGGCAGGTTTTCAATTAAAGGCAGCCCAAGCCTGAATTCTTCAGCAGAAGCATGAAAGACCCCGGACAGATAAGGATAGGAAAAAGCCAGAATGCCCAGAAGCAATGCCCCGACAGCCGGTTTGAAAGCCTGGGGAAATTTCCAGTGATCAAACATTTCCTCAAAGGCGTCAAGCATCCTGATGAACATGATACCAACTAGGGCGGCGAGAAGGCCTAGTACAGCATACAACAGGAGCTCCCACGGTGAGTGCATAACATAGCTGGGAACCTCAAAGGCCGGACGAGCCCCAAGAAATATCTGGCTGATAATGCTGGAGGACACAGACGCGATCACCACATTACCAAGCATGGCCACCTGGTGTTCGCTCATCAACAATTCCGAGGAAAAGGCTACCCCGGCAATAGGTGCATTGAATGTAGCTGCGATACCCGCAGCCGCCCCGCAGGCCACCAGGTTCTTGATACGTTCGTCTGAAAGGCGCAGCCACTGTCCCACAGTGGACCCCAGGGCAGAACCCACCTGGACAATAGGGCCTTCCCTGCCGGCTGAACCGCCTGAGCCGATGCAAAGGGCCGAGGCGAAGATCTTTGCTATGGCAACCCTCGGCCGTATACGGCCGCCACGCAAGATCAGGGCCTTCATGACTTCGGGTACGCCGTGTCCCTTGGCCTCCACGGCAAAGTAGGCAATGATGGGACCGCCGATGAGCGCGCCCAATACAGGGATGACGATAAGCCACAGACGTCCCAGAAAAGGGTAAAGGACCATGGCCTCAGTGTAAGAAAAGTGCTCTATGAAGGCTATAAGTCGGATAAAGAAGACAGCAGCAAGTCCGGTCCCGGCCCCAACCACAACAGCCATTACCATCAAGACCAGCCCTCCCCTGGGGACCAATCGATCTAACAGATTTGCAATATGGCGTCTTGGCATGCAGGTTAGTTATAGTTCTATGAAACGATATCGGCCGCTCAAATGCAGGGCAATATACCCTCTCCTATCATCCATACAAGTATCATCTATGAAAAAAGTGAGGATGCCGATTGAGAAGACTTTTCATCTTTCGAGATACTTGATCTGTGTAAATCCGTGCCTAATTCAAAAAGTATTTTCACAGTAAAAGATCTCGAAGAGCTTCCTCAAGTGTGGGGAAGTTAAAATCAAAGCCCTGTTTTTCAAGTATTCCTGGTATTACCCGCTGGCCCTCCAGTGCGATTTCCGCAGCACCACCAATGGCAAGCTTCAGCACAAACCCCGGCACCGGCAAAATGGCAGGACGTTTCAATTCCCTGGCAAGAGTCTTGGTCAGCTCAATATTGGTAACCGGATTTGGGGAACTCATGTTCACAGCACCTGAGATCTCCGCCTTCTCGGCAACGAAGAGAATGGCACAGCAGAGGTCATGGATGTGCATCCACGGAAACCACTGTTTGCCGCTGCCCAAACGACCGCCCAGACCATACTGAAAAGAAGGGAGCATTTGGGCCAGAGCCCCGCCGCCGCGTCCAATTATTGCGCCTAAACGGGCAATAACGACCCGGGCCCCTTTTTCACCCGCGACCTCCGCCTCCTCCTGCCAACTCTTTGTCACCTCCGCGAGAAAGCCCTCTCCTGCAGGAGATTCCTCGGTAATAATGGCATCTTTTGTGAAACCGTAATAACCAACTGCATTGGCGTTAATCAGTGTGATTTCATGGGCTTGCTTTTCAGGGATTGCCTCTACTGCCCTGCGAGTGGAAAGGACCCTGGTTTCCATGATCTCTTTTCGGGCTGCCCCTGTCCACCGCGTCATGATGGGTTTTCCCACGAGATTGACAATCACGTCGGCTTGGGCTGCTTCTTTCTGCCACTGACCAAGCTCTAATGGATCCCCTGTGATCGAATTAGTCCCTGGTGGCAGATTTTCAGCTTTAGCCGCACCGCGGACAAGGGCCTTGACCTCATGCCCTTTTTTGAAAAGATGCCTGATCAAAAACCCGCCTACAAAGCCCGTCCCTCCCATAATGAAGAATTTCATAGCATATCTCCGAATCTATTCCAGCTCAGCCCCTGCCGGCGAAGTCAAAGCTTTAACTATCCTTAGCAGAAAAAAACCATTCCTTCCGTTCTCCATCAATATATCAATAGAATGAATCAGAAATCCACTGATTACAAGCCCATCTTGCAATGTCTTTTATTTTTCAAAGTACAGACCTCGTAAACAAGGCTGTTAATAGGCGAAGTAACATATTGATTATACCAATTATGTGCTCAAAATTGGACACTCGGTCTGGGTTAAAGAGGTTCAAGTAGGGTGGGCACCGCCCACCAAAAATAAACCATTCAATCTTGTCGGTGGGCAATGCCCACCCTACAACTTTGAATCTGGAACATTGAACCTTTGAACCTGACTCATGATTAGAATCGCAGCTATTTGTCCAAAATTTAGTACCTAATTGACTATACGTTTACGAGGTCTGAAGTAAAATAAACGTAATACTGATTACACCGCAAAAAGTCTGAAACATGATTCCGCTCAAAAAGCCCGAGATGCAAGGCGCGAAATTTTCCAGGAATGAGACGTACTTATCGTACGTCGCAGTGCAATGGAAAATTGAAGCAACGCCGCAGATTGGGTTTTTTCAGCGGAATCAGCACAAGATTTGTATGGACACAGCATATTGGCTGCTGAGGTGGGGAAAGGGCCAAAGCGTATGAAAAAACCTACATTAAAAAATGTTGAATTAACAAGTAGTTAGCTTGCGTAAAATATTTCGCCCTTCACTCTATGTAGGATGATCTCTAAAAATATCCTCTCGATATTATCCATTTATGGCTAAAAGTTTTTAAAATCAATAAGTTAACTCAAATAAAATCTATTG
>WTCF01000124.1 GCA_013138705.1 Deltaproteobacteria bacterium | reverse complement strand
ATATTCCTTTCTGAGAATATAGTGTTTCATGTCCATAGTGTCAAGTAAATTTTGTTGCCAATGATTTCCCGTTGGTTTATCGGTTGATATGCAGGTTTCTTCAAAGCTTAAAGCGCTTCGGTGCTGAAACCGTTCCCGGGTTCAGAAGTTCAGGGTTAATGTGAAGAGGTGTTGTTATTGAAAAATACGATTTCCGTCTCAATCTTTTTCCCAGGTAATACATTGGGCAGGGCAGTTCTTAATGATTTCATCTATCTCTTCTTCCGGATATTCCGGCAGGTCAACCACCTCGATGTAACCCGCATCGTGTCTTCTAAAGACTGCAGGACACAGCTCCAGACATGCCTCGCAGTCATCACATTCACCAAGATCAATGACTGGTATCTTCATAATCCAACAATCTGCGGTCGAAAGTCCAAAATCAAAACCCGACCTATCTCTGTTTTATGATGTAATCATAAGCCGATAGAGCAGCCTTGGCCCCTTCGCCTGCTGCAACAATGACCTGTTTGTAAGGCACATCCGTCACATCCCCGCAGGCAAAAATCCCTGAAACACCTGTGCGGCACCTTGAGTCTATCACGATCTCTCCTATACGATTGATCTCCATGGTATCCAGCACCAGCTCGGAATTGGGGAGCAGGCCAATTTCCACCATGACCCCTTGTACATCGAGCCTTTTTTTCTCGCCGGTCTCCAGCGATTCGATATCAATCCCCTCAACTGTAGATTCACCCGCAATCCGGAGGGCCTTGTATTTGATGAAAATTTCCACCTTTGGTGAACTCATGACCTTGTCTCGAATGATTTCATCACCAGTAAGGGGCGTCAGAGAGACCATATACATCTTCCGGGCAACCTTTATCAGGTCAATGGCTGCCTCAAGGGCCGAGTTCCCGCCGCCCATCACCGCCACGTCAAGATCTGCAAATAGTGGGGCATCGCATGTGGAACAGTAGGTTACCCCCATGCCGATCAATTCCTTTTCCCCAGGCACATTGAGCGGCCGGGGACGCTTTCCCGTGGCGATGATCACTGTTTTGGCAAGATATTGCTTCCCGTCATCCGTAATGACCTTTTTTATTTTCCCTGTCAACTCCAGGGCCTTCACCCCAACCCCCACAAGTTTTTCCACACCGTACTTCTCCACATGTTCTTCAAACTTTGCGATGAGATCGGCGGTATCCACCTGGCTGAAACCCAGGTAGTTGTCCACATCGTAAGTCCAGGCCACCTGCCCTCCGATGTCCTTGCTTACAAGAAGGGTCTTAAGGACCTTTCTGGCCGCATAAACTGCAGCACTCAGGCCAGCCGGGCCGCCACCAATAATGATCACGTCGTATAGGGTAGTGACCGGCCCCTCCTCGGCCAAGCCAAATCTTTGGCTCAACTCACCGCTGGCCTCCAGATGGACCAGATCACAGTATCCTCCAACCGGTTCATCCCCGATCAGTATCTGCGGAAGGGAGCCACGGTCGGTCTTCTCTTTCATTTCCTTCCAGGCACTTGATCCTGGCTGGGCATCAATTTCTTCGTAACTGAGGCCCCTATCCGCCAGGAACGATTTTGCCTTGGCACAAAAAGGGCAACCGTCTGTGGAATAGATGGTTATGTTGGCCATAATTACCTCCGTACTAGCTTACTCAATTTTAGAACTCTGCTCAAGACAGCTCAAGGCCTGTTCAAGGCGACCACGGTCAAATCCCACCATCACCTCGTTGCACACTGATATAACAGGCACCCTGAGGGCACCGCCGGACATTCTCTTCATTTCCTTCAGGGCTTCCTTGTCTTTCTTGACATCATAAGCAGTAAACGGCACACCTTTTTTCGAAAGAAACTCTTTCGCCATCTTGCAATATGGTCATCCAGGGGTTGTATAGATCTTTACTTCCTTGTCCATGAGAATCTCCTTCCTAACCAATTCGGAACTTCCGCAGATGCAGCTAATTGCTCACAACAGAGACCGAGCTAATGGCCATGGCAGCCGCGAAAGACGGGCATCTTTCTTGCGTTGAATTGCTATTTCACTGTTCTTTCTTCTACCGAAAATGCAGTTATTCCTTGCCCAACTCTCACGACCCTCATATTATTCTATTATTCGAAACCATAAAACGCAGATAAAATTCCAAATAGAAACTTAATTGCAAAGGCGGTTCAGTTCAACTGGAGTTTTGACGGCGGCTTTGCGCCGCAAAAACTCTTATTTCGTTCGAACAACAAAACGCTTAAGTGGGCAAGATCAAGATGATATAAAACATTTAGAGAGTATTTTGGATGAAGATTGATATGAGTCCGCATTCCATCACAATGCGGATAAAAAAGACGAGCGAGCTAAGACGTTTGTGTATTGCTTTAGGTGATAAAAGGCTACAAGAAAAACTACAACGAGATCAAATTCGAACAAGTGCATTCAGTCGGACGGATACCGCGGCAAGCCGCGACACCAGCCGCTGATGCGGTTATTAGGTGCTGAGAGAGAACACACGGTTGAAGGATTCATTGCGCAAGGGCATTTCATTTGGGTTGACATCGGCGGTCATCACGACCCTCGGTCTCATGGTCGGTCTCCACTCAGGGACGCATTCCAAAATTGTGGTCCTTGCAGGGATTTTAACAATCGCCATTGCCGACGCGTTTTCAGATGCCTTAGGTATCCACGTTTCAGAGGAAGCGGTAAACACCCACACCACCAAGCAAATCTGGGTGGCTACTATTGCGACGTTCCTGACGAAGTTTTTGTTCGCAATGACATTTATTGTTCCTGTTCTTCTTCTAACTCTCTCCACTGCCATCGTCGTGAGTTTGATATGGGGACTGTCCATCCTCGTCGTTCTGAGCTACATTATCGCCAGAACACAGGGAAAGCCACCTTGGAAGATCGTCGGAGAACACCTTGTGATCGCAATTGTAGTGATTGCAATCACGCACTGGGTGGGCGAGTGGATTGGGACGATGTGTGCATGAACCGGCACCCATTCGATTCAGACCTCATCCCCCAACAATACAAACAAAAGGGTATGCTAAATCCCAATCCCTGACACCTGCTCTTTCACCTTGACCCTGTTTTCACTCCCCGTCCTTTAACTTTTGCATTTTGCAGTATTCCATGATCCCTGAAACCTGCTTTTTCTGACACCCGACACCCGTTACCTGCACCATCCTCTTGCAATTGCATAGCACTTATGACATATTTAAAAATTGTTTTTTCAGGCAGAAAAGGAGTCATTTCATGGGACGAAAAAATTCAAAGATCGAAAAAATTCTGATTGCGAACCGGGGGGTTACTGCCGTCCGGATCATGCACACATGCCGCGACAGAAAGATACCCACAACCGCAGTCTACAGCACACCTGATCGTCTCTCACTCCATGTCATGGTGGGTGACTCGGCTGTCCATATTGGAGAAGCACCCCCTGCGGAGTCGTACCTGAACATGGAAAAGATGATTGAAGCCGCCCTGACAAGCGGTGCCAACGCCATTCACCCTGGATGGGGATTTTTGGCGGAAAATGCCAAATTTGCCAAAATGGTAACCGATTCCGGGCTTATATGGGTAGGCCCGTCTTCCGAGGTCATCAGGTCCATGGGAGATAAAATCGAGGCGAAGAAGATCGCCGTTCGGGCAAATGTGCCAACCATACCCGGAATCACTGATGTAACGGATATCGACCAGATCAAGGCGTGGATGAAAAATGATGCCGTTGCCTTTCCTGTCTTCATCAAAGCGGCTGCAGGTGGCGGAGGCAAAGGAATGGTCAAGGTGGAGTCCGAGCAGGAACTTTCCACCGCATTGAACCAGGCGCGTTCCGAGGCAAAAAAATCCTTTGGCGACGACAAGCTTCTCGCTGAAAAGTATATTGAGAAGGGCCGCCACATTGAGGTGCAGATAGTCGCGGACCAGCATGGAGACACCTTCCACCTGTTTGAACGCGAATGCACCCTTCAGAGAAGGAATCAGAAAATCATAGAAGAAGCTCCTTCTCCATCCATAGGCGATGATATCAGAAAAGAGATCTGCTTTACTGCAACCCGCCTCATGCGGGAAATAGGATATGCAACGGCTGGAACGGTAGAGTTCATTTTCGACTCATCAACCAATAAATTCTATTTTTTGGAGGTCAACACGCGCCTGCAGGTAGAACATGGAATAACGGAGCTCATTACAGGCATGGACATAGTCGGTCTCATGCTCGACGCAGCTGAAGGAAAGAAATTTTCATTCAAACAGGAAGATATCGTTCCCAACAGGTGGGCGCTTGAGGTCCGGATCAACGCCGAGGACCCCAGGACATTCAGTCCATCCTTCGGACCGATTTCACGCCTCCAGGTCCCGCAAGGCCCAGGAGTCAGGATTTCACCGGGTGTCTACGAAGGCGCAGACATTCCGCCATACTATGACTCCCTCTTCATGCTGATGATGACCGCCGGTCCGAACCGGGATTCGGCAATACGGACAATGGACCGGATACTCAGCAGAAATCTGCGGGTTGAAGGGGTCAAGACCCTTGCCCCCCTCCTTTTGAGTATTATCCGGCACGAAGCGTTCAAAAAAGGGGAGTTCTCCACCAGATTTATCGAAAACCATATGGATGAATTGGTCTCCATGTTCAAGGAAAAGGACAGCGAAGACGAAGTCCTTAAAATTGCAAAATTCGTTGCTGAAATCTCAGCACTCGGACCACAGGGTTGGATGTAGGATAAAACCATGAAAAATTACGTACGACCGGGGATGAGCCCGGGTGATATCGTCTCAAAAATTCGTTCACTTGATGGCGTCATGCTGACCTGCACGGGCATGCGTGACGCAGGACAATCCGACTTCAAGAACAGGCACCGCATTCATGATCTTGCAACGCTTGCACCCTATTATGAAAAGATGAATCTCTTTAGTTCAGAGTGTCACGGAGGTGCACGATGGCATGTAGGGATCATGAACAGAAGGGAGAGCCCGTTCAAGGAGATTGAAATCCTCAGGGAAACAATGCCGAGTGTGCTGCTTCAGACGCTTATCCGGGAAACGAATCTCTGGGGATACCGCCCCTACCCGAAAAACGTCATCGAATATGTGGTGAAGGAAGTAGACATAGACGTCTGGCGATGCTTCTCCTTCCTGAACGACATCAGAAATATGCGGTCTGTTGCCGAGGTGGTGATGAAGCGAGGACGGCTCTTTCAGCCTGCGATCTCCTTCACCCAGGCGGACTGGACCACCAACGAATACTATCTGGGATGCGTAGATGATATTGTTGACCTGTGCGCCGGAACCGACGAAATCATCTTCTGCATCAAGGATATGGCCGGTGTGGGAAGTCCCGCACGCATCAGGAGCCTGGTTGACGCCATCAAACAAAAATATCCTGATCTTGTTGTGCAGTATCATCGTCATGCAACCGACGGCCTCGCGCTTCCTGCTCTCCTTGCATCTGCCGAGGCGGGGGCTCAGATAATCGACGTCGAAGAGGATTCACTTACCCGATTCTACGGACAGGCGCCAATCCTCGGAGTCCAGGCATTTCTCGAAGAATCCGGGATCAAGGTCCATCTCGACCGTGAGCAGACAGAGCTTGCGGTCCAGAAGGTCCGTGAGTGGATCGGTCATTATGAGTGGGCCGAATCACCATTCAAAGGATTCGATCATACGGTCACTTCCCACAAGATGCCAGGCGGGGCTTTCCCCAGCTCCTTTGAGCAGGCGGAAAAAGGCGGGTTCCTTCACCTGATGCCCGCCATTCTCAGGATCATGTCCCTCTACAACAAAATCGTCAAATACTTCGACGTGACCCCGGGATCCCAGATAACCTGGGTTACCTGCAGCGGAATCGTCAACATGTACGCTAAAGAAGGCGGAGAATCCGGGGTCAAACACATCACCAGACTCCTCGCAAAATTTGTCGAGGGGAAAAAACAGGATATGAGCGCCATGAGCAAAGAGGAGCAGAAGGAGCTTCTCACCCTTTTTGGAAAAGCTCCCGGCGACTTCAAGAACCTGCTCCTTGGCGGCTACGGAAAGCTTCCCATGGGCTGGCCCGATGAATGGGTCTACCAGAGCGCCTTCGGCGACGAGTGGAAGGAGATGATGGCAAAAAGGAAGGAACTCTCTCCTCTCGATTCCCTGGAAGATGACGATCTCAACAGGATCAGTGCCCAACTTACCGATCATTTAGAAAGGGCACCAACGGAGGAAGAGTTTATTCTCTACCTCATGCATCCGAAGGACGCCCTCCTGATGGTTGACTTCGTGGAAAAATACGGTGAGGCCCCGTTTGTTCTTCCCACCGATGTATGGCGGGAAGGGCTCAAGAATCCCGGTGACAAGGTGGATTTCGATCTCTGGGGCAAACCCTACACCATAGAGCTCGCTTCAGTGGGCGCTGAACATGAAGGACACGTCCATGTGGTCATGCGTGTAAACAACAAGACAAGGGTCTACCCCGTTGATACCCCTAGGGCCAAAAAGGTTGAAATCAGAATAGCCTCCGGGAAAAACGAAATCGGTGCTCCCATCAGTGGAAATGTTTGGCGGATCGGAAACCCCAAGCGCGGAACGCTCAAGATTGGCGACATTGTTCACAAGGGCGAGGAGATTGCCAATCTCGAGGCCATGAAGATGGAAAATGCGATCCTTTCTCCCTACGATGGGCATGTGGAAGAAATCTGTGTCAAATTGAATGCGTCCGTTGCTGAAAAACAACTGTTGTTTGTTCTGAAAAAAACATAATTATTCCCTCCACAGCCATGAAACATCCCCTCTCACATAGAATCAGGCCCCTGAACACACACCGCAAGCGTGTGGGGCTGTCGCTTCTTCTACTCAAAGAAGCCCATTCTACCAATTCAGTACTGCTCGATGACCACGAACTTCTCAGCCAAAAGGGTCTTATTGTTCTCGCTGATCGGCAGACCGCCGGTAGAGGACGAAAGAACCGAACATGGGAAAGCGGCTCGAACCGTCATCTTTTTGCTTCCGCTGTTCTCCATCCCGTTCTTCCCCAGAGGCTCTTTCCCGCCATCACCCTCCTTGCAGGCCTTTCTGTGTTCAGGGCGCTCTCTGCCCTGGATATAGACGGACTCAGCATAAAATGGCCAAACGATGTCCTGATACAAGGAAAAAAGGTCTGCGGAATTCTCTGTGAATCCAAAAAGGTCGGAGATACCCTTTTCATGGTACTGGGAATCGGTCTGAATATTGAAGGCGACGCATCCCAGTTCCCTTGTGATTTTCGCGATAAGGTCACAACGATCCACCACGAAACCGGGAAAGCCGTCAGTCGGGATATCCTTCTCGAGCAGATCCTTTCAGAACTGGATATGGTGATAACAAACGCCTATGACGGAAAAACCGCATCTCTTTTTGCTGAGTGGGAGCGGTGTTCAAGCTCTCTGGGAAGAAAGGTTCGCTTCGAGCATGAAGGGATGGTGATGCAGGGAAGCATCAGCGGCCTTGCTTCCTCGGGCACCCTTCTGGTGAAAC
>WTCF01000058.1 GCA_013138705.1 Deltaproteobacteria bacterium | reverse complement strand
GGAGCGGGTCCGGCAGCCCTTTAATGTCAATACCATGGCCCAGGCAGGGGCCCTTGCGGCCCTGGATGACCATCAACACCTTAAAAAGACCGTTGATGCCGTGTGGCAGGGCATGGATTTTCTCACGGAAAAACTTGAAGAGTTAGGATGCAGGGTAATGCCCAGTGAGACCAACTTCATTCTTATAGATATCGACAGGGATGCCAAAATGGTCTATGAAAAAATGCTCAGAGAGGGAATCATTGTGCGGGCAATGACTGCATATGGTCTACCCAACCACATCCGGATCACTATTGGTCTCCCCGAAGAGAATTTACGGTGTATTGAGGCCCTGCAAAAAGTGCTAAGGAACGGGAGATAAATAAGTTGAACAAAAATTAACAGAATTTTTTGTTGTATTCAAGGCGCGAGGAGTGAGCATAACGGGTTATGTGATCGACGAGCAACGAAGAAGACGGCAAAAAAGACGTTAATTTGTTCGAGTTATTTATTGTACGTTCCTAAAGAGCTGAGTCGGAGGAGAAATTATGGCCAGACCCCCTAAATGGCGAAAAGTTGACCAAGAGCCTGCGGTGACCTATTTCAAGCCAAGGGGCATACCGTTGCGCGGTCTTGATGAAGTTGTTCTGACTGTTGAAGGTTTTGAGGCATTGCGTATGAGTGATATGGAGGGAATGGATCAGGACGCCGCTGCTGTACAGATGGGCATTTCCAGACAGACCTTTGGGCGAATTCTGGCAACAGCCAGGAAGACGGTGTCTACTGCAATAGTAAAGGGTATAGGCCTGCGTATAGAGGGGGGAAACTATATCCTTGGTTGAGCGGTAAGCGTTCACAGGGCACCGCATCTGCTTTGTTGTCGGGCACTTGAAGTACAGGAAGTACGTCTGCGTACCCTCCGCCTCGCATCTGCAGCACCCTGTAAACGCTTACAGTTCGGTAGGTTGCGGTAAAACAGGCGTTGTAACCCCGTGAACGGTTACAATTTAAGTACAGCTTAACCTGGATAAAAGGCGCTCTTCAGGGCTGCTGTCTCCACCTGCCAGGTGATTCCTTGTTGCCACTCCTCTCCGGGTTCAAGTTTCAGTTCTTGATGGGCCATGATGGAAATAGCCTGGACTGTTTTTTCATAGCCGCTCTCTGACTGGGCTACTGTGTTTACCGGGAATCCCCAGATAGTGCTGTCCTGGCCAAGGTCAATATGGAGTTCGGCGCCTATCGCCTGATCCACAAAGGTTATCTTATTCCCTGTCTGCTCCCAGGGAGAACTGAAATTCTGTTCTTGTCCTCCCACAAGGATTTTCCCGTTTCCTAAGGCCAGAAATGCCGGAAAGATATTCCATTCTACACCAAATCGGCAGTTTATCCGGTCAATAGAATCGTTTTTAAGGGCGTATTTGGCAGTGACTGCCATGCCCCTATTCTTGAAGATGAAGCTCTTGCTCAGACGAACCGGCCTTTTGGGGGAGCCGGGCACATAGAGACCTCCATTTCTTACAAGAATAAGAGTTCCCCCGTCAATACGGGATTCAAAGGGCTGGTTGGCAAAATCTCCCCATTCTCTGAAATCGCATCTCTTGAAATCACCGAGGATGGCCGTTGGGTCGAAAAAGTGATCTATGAAAGAATTCCTCCTGTACCAATCGTATGTGAGCTCATCCAGCATGGAAAGGTCCACGGTCTTTGTAAGCTTGTGGATGCTTGAGACACCTTCACTTAGTTCTCCGTTATTTTCGTATGTGCCATTCTCCAGAATTTGTCTCAGTGCCTGATGGTATGCTTCAGGCCTCCTGGTCAGGGTGTTGCAATAGTTGTTAGGAGGGTCGAGCAGGGAGAACTCAACTAACTGTCCACCAGAGTGCGGCTCAAAGACCAGACAGGCATCTCCGGACGAAATGATTACCTCCGGGAGGCCGTCTTTATTAATATCTGATTCCTCGATTGAGAGGTCTTGTCTTTTGCGGAGTCCGGCCTCAGCCTTGAGTATTGACTGCCACACAGCATTTCTTAAATGTGGAAGATAAAGACCGCCGAAGATACCATGCCAATAGGCGTCATTACACTGGGCTGAAAGGATATAGTCCCTGGCCTGTCTGTCGGGTAAGCGGGTATTGAGGCTCATCCGGCTCACAGCAGCAGTGCGTTTGTGCATGTGGTTTGATTCCGGGTACTTCACAAAGAAATTTCTCCAGTGCCCTCCACGCAAAAATGGCCTATAGACCTCTTTGGCTTCCGGGCCCAAGGACTTGATCAATTCCTGGAGCTTCAGAATATTGCCTGCAGGAAGAGCCCACTGCTCCATCTCTTCATAGGATGCGTTGGGGAGATAGCAGATACCTGATGCGGGCACCTTGTCCATAACTTGTGAAAATGTAGTCCAGTCAATGAATTCCTCTTTCCATCGGGAAGTGGACTCCAGAAAATTTTCAAGCCATCCGTCTTCATAAACCCACTTATGAGTCCCGGGCCAAGCGCCGAACTTTTCTCCATCGTCCACATAAATAGCCATTTTTCCTTTTGCAGCAATCTGTCTCAAGTATTCCTCAAGCTCGTTCATTGGCAGAAAAGGAATAAGATAACGTAAAGTCTCATCTATTGGAAAAACCGCCAGTGTCTCTCCACCTGACTCTGTCAGATAATAGCCATGGAGATCTTCTTTATTGAAACCTGTAACAAGGAAATGCCGGTCATCTACGATAACAAATTGTATGCCGGCATCCAACAGATCCTCAATTATCTGGTTTTCCCATACCCTCTCTGTAAGCCAGACTCCTTTGGGTCTTTGCCCAAGACGCCGCTCAAGGTATTCACTAAGTTTTAGTATTTGTTCTTTTCTGTCCTCTCGGGATATGGCAGTAAGGACCGGTTCATAAAAACCGCCGCCCAAAAGTTCTATCTGTCCTTCATCTGCCATGCTGCCTATGAGGTCAATAATTGAAGTGTCGTTGTCTTCCCACCAGGAAAGAAGGGTTCCGCTAACATGGATGGAAAATGAAAGCCATGAGGCATTGGAGATGGCCTGCAGAAAAGGGCGATAGCATGTGTTGGTCAACCTCTCTATAACTTGGTGAAAGTTGCCAAGGGGTTGGTGGTTATGGAGACCGAAAAGGACAGGCAGTTTGGACATATTGTGTCCTCCCGTTTATAGACAATGCTGAATTGTGAATGATGAATGCTGAATTGTGGAAGAAGATTTAAAAGACATATACTTTACCTTAATTCAAAATTCAATATTCAAAATTCAATATTACATGTACCTCTTTACTTGATTGAGATAGTCTTATTTGTTATCAATGGGATCACTTTTTTAACTTAATTTTATTCCATTAATGGCTGGAGTTCAAAAAACATTGTTAGAACCTGCTGGTGCAAGAGACCCTTTGTCTCCTCGTAGGTTGAGCAGCAAAACCTTGGTTTTAGAAATTGATGGTCTTAGAAAGGTCTTTACGAACAACGGACTCAAGGTAGAGGTGCTGAAGGATCTCAAGTGTTCGATTTATTCTGGTGAAATTGTTGGAGTGGTTGGGGCTTCAGGGGTTGGGAAGACCACCTTCCTTCACATACTGGGCACTCTGGATTGCCCTACCAGCGGCAAGGTTTTCCACTTTGGAGAGGATGTGTTTTCCTGGAATGATACTAAACTCTCCAGGTTTCGTAATAAAGAACTGGGATTTGTCTTTCAGTTTCATCACCTCTTGCCGGAGTTTTCCGCCCTTGAGAATGTTATGATGCCGTGTTTTGTGGCTGGGGAATCCAGGCCCAAGGCCAGGGAAATGGCAAAGGATATACTGGCTGAAATTGGTCTTGAAAAAAGATTTGATCACCGCATTGGTCAGCTCTCAGGTGGTGAGCAGCAGCGAGTAGCCCTGGCAAGGGCCATGGTAAGAAAACCCAGGTTGCTCCTTGCTGATGAACCTACTGGAAATCTTGACGAAAGGACTGGAGAAAAGGCCGCGGAATTAATTTTTACCTTAAATAGACGATATGGCACAACCGTGGTAGTTGTTACCCATAATTTGGCTTTGGCAAGCCGTATGGACCGATGTATCGGGTTGGCAGAGGGCCGGGCCGTTGAACTCAACGCCTCTGAACTTAAGAATTTTGGTGTTGGGCGTATATCTTGATGGTGACAATTTAATTTTATGTGGAAAAAAATAAATGAAAATATCTAATGTCCTACGAAGACTGATAGTCTCTATATACAGATCATTTTTTTTGCTTGCCGTATGTTTGGTTTGGTCTCTGCCTTTTCAATTTATTCTGGTCTCAAGTACCATGGGGAGCATTTCTCTTCCATCCGCAACCATTCTCGGGACATCACTGGCTTATTATGGACCAAAAGATAGGTCATGCCTGGCAGATGAGGTAAGGGACGGACTTTCCAAACGCCTTGAATCTCGTGGATATACAGTGCTTTTGTCAAAAGACAAATCACCAGAGTCTTTGGATGATGTTATTAAAGCTGGAAAGGCAAAACAGGTTCAGTTTGTGTTTTATGGGAGTATTAGCTGCCTTGGGGAGTGGTTGGGCCTGAATTTAAGGCTTGTTGACCTGGAGGATACTGCTGGTGAGCCAAGGAATCTTTTTGCCAAAGGGGACCGGCGCGAGATGAGTATGCTTCTGGATCAGATGGAAGCCGAGATGGTAAAGATCCTGGCTGCCCCTTACCTGGTAGCGGAGATATGTGTCAGTGGTAACAGGAGAGTGGATACCGACGCAATCCTGCAGGCGGCTGGTACCAGGGCCGGCAATCTTTTCGATCCTGAGATTATTGCTTCTGATATTAAGAACATATATAAGATGGATTTCTTCAATGATGTGCAGGTTGATGTCAATGAGAGTCCTTCCGGTCGCATCGTGACCTTTATTGTGAAAGAAAAGCCTGTCATACAGAAAATCAAATTATCCGGCAATAAAGAAATTTCAGAGAAAAAGATACGTGAGGTCATAGATCTTAAGCCATATACCATTATTCAGGAAAAGACCCTTCAGGAAAATGCCGAGAAGATCAAGGCCCTATATATGGAAAAGGGCTATGCTGGAACCAGCATTCTGGCCTCGGTGGAACAGGTGTCAGGACAGACAGCCGATGTGGTGTTTGAGATTACGGAAGGAGAGCAGGTCCGTATCAAGGCCATTGAATTCCAGGGTAACCATGCTTTTTCTGATAAGGAATTAGAAAAATTATTGGAGACCTCAGAGAAAAAATCTCTCTGGATTCCTTCCTGGAGCAATATCGTGGCCCTGTTTAAGGGGGACCAGGCTGTCCTCAAGCAGGATGCCCTGGATAGGGACTTGGGAAGAATTGCCGCCTACTATCACAATCAGGGTTACGTGGATGCCAAAGTGGGCCGTCCTATGGTCCGGAGGGAAGATGCCTGGCTCTATATCACGATTCCCATAGAAGAGGGAAGTCATTATGGAGTAGGTCAGGTAGATATTGAGCAGGACTTTTTCAAGGACAAGGAAAAACTTTTAAGCGAGCTTGAGATCACTCAGGAGCCTGTTTTCAGCCAGCAGGTACTTCGCCAGGATATATTGAAGCTCACAGATATATATGCAGATGAGGGTTTTGCCTATGCCGATATTACTCCGAGGATTGAAAAGGATTCGGAGAAAAAACTGGTAAACATAACGTTGCTGGTGGATACTGGTCCAAGTGTAAAGTTTGAACGAATAGAAATAGTTGGAAATACAAGGACCAGGGATAAAGTCATCAGGAGGGAACTCAGGGTCAAAGAGCTTGAGCCTTTCAGCGCCTCCGGGTTCAGAAAGAGTAATCAAAGGCTGAACAGGTTGGGTTACTTTGAGGATGTAAATCTTGCCCCCAGCAAAGGGAGCAGCGAAGAATATATGAACCTCAAGGTGGAGGTCAAGGAGCGGGCAACCGGCACCTTCAGCATAGGGGCAGGTTATAGCTCAGTGGAAAAAATAATGCTCATGGGGGAGATTAGCCAGAGGAATTTCCTCGGGAAGGGTCAGACCCTGAGTTTCAAGGGTGTACTTGGCTCGGAGACTAATCGATACTCACTGAGTTTTGTCGAGCCTTATTTCAGGGATACTCGACTTTCTCTTGGTATTGAACTGTACAATTGGGAGCGGGAATATGACGACTACACAAAGGAAAGCATGGGAGGTGCGTTGCGTTTTGGCTACCCTCTGAACGATGATCTCAGTGCGTTTGTTAAGCTGAGAATGGATGATACTGATATGTCGGATGTTTCTGACGATGCATCAACAATCATAAAGGATTCACAGGATATCCGTTCTACCAGGTCTGTAGGCACTGGTCTCCTCTATGACACAAGAGATGACTACTACAATCCTGCTCATGGCTGGAACAACAAAATCTCAATTGAATATGCAGGGGGGCTCCTTGGCGGTGACAGTGCCTTTGTGAAACTGGAAGGCGGTGCCAGCTATTACCATCCCATCTGGAAGTCTATCATTGGCCACGTGAGGGCTGGAGCCGGCTATGTGACCGAGGGGGGCGGGGGGAAACTCCCTATTTACGAACGCTTTTTCCTGGGCGGGATCGACTCTGTCAGAGGTTTCAAGTATGGCCGTATAAGTCCTACAGATCCAAATAGCGAAGATGACGATCGTGTCGGCGGTAATTACATGGGTTTTGTGCAGATTGAGACTATTTTTCCGCTACTGAAAAATATGGGTCTGAATGGTGTAATCTTTTTGGATATGGGGAACTGCTGGGATGATGGTAATGATTACAACAATCAAACTACACGCATGTCTGTGGG
>WTCF01000090.1 GCA_013138705.1 Deltaproteobacteria bacterium | reverse complement strand
AATCAGGGGCCTTGATCATGCACCCCGGACCTATCAATCGTGGAGTAGAGATGGCACCGGAGGTGGCAGATGGGCCATACTCCGTAATCCTGGATCAGGTGACAAATGGAGTGGCGATAAGAATGGCCCTGCTATCTCTGCTTCTTACAAAGGCTTGAAGGCTGAACAGTGAACTCTGAACCTGTAAATACTTACCTATTTACAAATGCACGAATAATAGATCCATCCCAAAACAGGGATTTTACCGGTGACCTTCTGGTAAGAGATGGAATCATAGCGGCTGTTGGGGAATCCCTTGACGTTCCGCAAGATGCCGGGGTCCTTGACCTGAAGGGGAAATGGCTTGTGCCGGGGTTGTTGGACATGCATGTTCATCTGCGGGAGCCCGGAGAGGAATATAAGGAAACTATTGAATCCGGCACGGCTGCCGCTGTTGCCGGTGGTTTTACAGCAGTGGCGTGCATGCCCAATACCCAACCGGCCAATGATTCTGCAGGCATCACCAGATTCATACTGGAAAAGGGCCAAAGTTCCGCCAGGGCAAGGGTCTATCCGATCGCAGCCATCACCTTGGGGCAAAAAGGGGAGCAGTTGACAGAATTCGGAGACCTCCTCAATGCCGGTGCAATAGCCTTTTCAGATGACGGCCTGCCTGTGAAAAATGCGGCAGTGATGCGCCAGGCCCTTGAATATGCCCGGAACTTTGATGCACTTATCATTTCCCACTCCGAGGAACTTGACCTCTCCAGGGGAGGTGTAATGAATGAGGGCCGGGTATCTACTATTTTAGGTCTTAAGGGGATTCCTGCAGCGGCTGAAGAAATTGCCATATTCAGGGATATAGCCCTGGCTGAGTTGACCGGGGGCCGTCTCCACATTGCCCATGTAAGCACAAAAGGTTCGGTTGAAATAGTCCGTCAGGCCAAGAGCAGGGGTGTACAGGTCACCGCAGAGACTGCGCCCCACTATTTTAGTCTCACAGAAGAAGCAGTATTTGGTTACAACACATTTGCCAAGATGTATCCGCCCCTCCGTACCGAGGAGGACCGCTTGGCAGTTATTGAGGGCATCAAAGACGGCGCTATAGATGCTATCGCCACGGACCACGCTCCCCACAGCGTACTTGAAAAGGAATGCGAGTTTCAAATGGCTGCAAACGGGATCATAGGCCTTGAAACCGCCATTCCTCTCTCGCTGAATCTCGTAAGAGATGGCTATATTTCAGCGTCTCAAATGATCAGATGTATGTCCATTTCCCCCTCCAAGATCCTGGGTGTGCCGGAAGGAAGTCTGAAGGATGGAAATTCTGCAGATATATGTATCATAGATCCGGAGGTAATTTTTACCTTAACCCGCGAGTCTCTTCACTCCTTGAGTTACAACAGCCCATTTCTAGGAAAAGATCTCCAAGGTAAAGCCATTCTCACTCTTGTTGACGGCCGCCCGGTATTCGACCCTACAGGACTGCTCCCTTGAATCCGGTTTGATCACACTTGATACTGCACTAGATCTGTGTCGTGTAATACCATCACATTCAACATCTTTCTCAATTCTGTCGATAAGTACGGCGAAGGGCAATTGTTCACCCCCATCTAGCAGGCGGCCAAGGTGTGTAAATGGTCACGTCGGAGGTATTTATATGAGTTCTATGCACTCTGAAGATCTCTTCACAGAGGCGACGGATAGCCCAAGTGCTACTAGACCCAAAATCCTGATAGTTGATGACGACCAAAGCCTCAGAGAATTTCTGGAGATACTCCTTGCCAAGGAAGGCTACAGTGTATGCTCCGCGCCCAGTGGGGAAAAGGCCCTTCGACTCATGGATAGGGGAAATGTATCTCTGGTCATAAGTGATGTGAAGATGCCGGGCATAGATGGGATGACTTTACTGAAAAAAATCAAGACTAAGCACGCAGATGTCCCTGTAATACTGATTACTGCCTTTGCCTCCTTGGATACCGCAATGGCGGCAATGAAAGAGGGGGCCTGGGACTATCTTACCAAGCCCTTTCGGATAGAAGAAATCAGGGAGGTTGTGGGAAAAGCCCTTGAAACAAGACCAAAAGCCCAGTCCTTGATCAGAGATACTGCTGACAAGATTTATAGGCTTGACAATATGTTGACCAAAAGCCCGGTCATGCTCAAAATATTCCAATTAATACCCAGGATAGCATCCAGTCCTTCCAGTGTGCTCATATCCGGTGAAAGTGGCACAGGGAAAGAGCTTGCTGCACGAGCCATTCATAACCTTGGAGTCCGCAAGAACAAGCCCTTTGTAGTTATTAACTGCGGAGGCATCCCGGAGAATCTCCTTGAAAGCGAGCTGTTTGGCCACAAAAGAGGGGCCTTTACCGGTGCTGATCGTGAAAAACAAGGTCTCTTTGCCATAGCCAGTCAAGGCACCATCTTTCTTGATGAAATCGGAGAACTGCCCATGACCCTCCAGGTCAAACTGTTGAGAGTCGTGCAACAGAAGTCATTTACATCTCTTGGCGACACCAAAGAGATCAAGGTAGATATGAGAATATTGGCAGCCACCAACCGTGACCTGGAAAAGGAGGTAATAGCCGAGCGATTCAGGGAAGACCTGTACTACAGACTGAACGTGATTCAAATTCATATGCCACCATTAAGAGAACGTCCTGAAGACATTCCCCTCATGGTCCAGTACTTTCTGGACAAGTATTCCAAAGAACAAAATAAGGCTGTACAGGGCATATCCAGCTTTGCCATGGAGGCATTGCAGAAATACTCGTTCCCTGGAAACGTGAGAGAACTGGAAAATATCATCGAAAGGAGTGTGGCCCTTGCCACCTCAAATCTTCTGCTTCCTGAAAGCCTGTCTCTGGCTGAGTTCAAGCAGCAAAAAACCGCCGAATCCAGCCCCTTTTCTTACGAACCTTACCTGGGGCCTGAAGGTTTAGACCTTGAGCAGTTCCTAAGCCATATAGAAAAAACTCTCCTAAAAAAGGCGCTTGAGAGGGCAAACGGGGTAAAGACCGAAGCTGCCGGCATCCTCGGCCTTAACTTCAGGTCCTTTAGATATCGTCTGTCAAAGTATGCCCTCTAAGAACTCAAATGGCCGCCTGTTTTATTGTATAACTGCAAGTCGCCTAACTATCCTGGTCCTGCTGCTCTGCAGCACCTATCTCCTACCCGGATATTTTGCCGATGCTTTTGGCAAAGTGACCGAGCTGTCTGTAATCCTGGGAGGGGCATTTCTTCTCACTGCCGTTTATATCGTATGGTACAAAAAGAGGGGCCTGAATAAATGGCTCCTCTATACCCAGACAGTTCTTGACGTCATCCTGGTAAATCTTGCCGTATTTTGGACCGGTGGGCCTGAAAGCCCTCTTATCTTCTTATATCCTGTTGCTATTCTCACCGCATGTATTCTTGGTAGTCAAAAGGAAGGCGCTGTCTCAACCTTCCTGTGTGTCGTCAGCTATGCTGTCCTTTTCTGGCACTGTGAAATACCGGGAGACAAATTAGATGATGCCATATACATATTCTTTATCACCATGGCGGCCTTTAACATCATTGCATCTTTAGGAATTGTCCTTGCAAAACGTCTTCATTACACAGAAAAGAGGCTTTCAGACACCAAGGTGGATCTTCGCCGTATGGAGGAAATTCGTCGTCACCTTGCAGATAGTATGCGGTCAGGTCTGATTACAGTAGATGAAAAAGAAAATATCACCTTCTTTAATAAGGCGGCCATCGAGATCCTCGGACAGAAAATTATTAACGGATACGGGCAGCCTATACGGGAGCTCTGGCCAACCGTGACACAGCTACTGGAGAAGTTCAGGAGTAGCGGAGAAGGAAAACGGCAGGAAGTGAGCTATACAGATCCCTGCAGTTCATCCAAAATCCTCGGGATATCCACTTTTTTATTAAAAGGTCCTCAAGAACAACACCTTGGATACGGAATAATTTTTCAAGACATTACAGAGATAAAGGCAAGGGAAGAACGCCTTCAGCACATGGACCGTCTTGCCGCCATTGGTGAGATGGCAGCAGGACTCGCCCATGAGATAAGAAACCCCTTGGCATCCCTCTCCGGGGCAGCACAGTTTCTGGAAGAATCAGCACTGTTGCAGCCTGAAGAAAGAAGACTGCTGCAGATCATCAGTAAAGAGAGCGACCGTCTGAATGATCTTACAAGGTCTTTTCTTCTCTATGCCAAACCAGAGGGAAAAAGGATTCAAAACATATCTTTACTGGAAGAAATTGAGTCCGTTCTTTCCCTGATGAAACAAAGAAAAAAACTCCCCCAAGCCGATGTCAAAACAGACGTCCCGGCCAATCTCGAATTTGAAGTAGACCCGTCTCAATTCAAACAGGCCCTTCTGAACCTCCTGCTGAATGCCTATCAGGCCCTACCGCATGAAGACGGAAAAATATCAATCAATGGAACAACAGAAGGGGGAGATCACATGGTTCTTAAAATCTCAGACAACGGAACCGGCATAAGGCCTGAGGATCTTTCAAAGGTGTTCAATCCTTTCTTCACCACCCGGCCGGATGGAACAGGATTAGGCCTGGCAATAGTCCATAGGCTCGTTCATGAATGGAATGGTGATATTACAGTGGATTCTGAACAGGGCAAGGGCTCTACCTTTACTCTGCATCTTCCTAAACGTATGAAGGGCGTTGAAAACTAAATGGATATGCAGGCCGGCAAGGAGCCGGCCTGCATGTATCCTGTAAACGCTTACAGGTCTAGTTCCTCCAGACCCACTCGGTCTTGAGGTTTATCTTCTTTTCCTCACTGAAGAACAAAACATTCCAATCATCCTCAGAATTGCCAAAGGGCACATACCACAGTTTGATTTCCACCATAAGCTCATCTACAGTGAGTTCCCTGGTCTTCTTACCGTCTTTTTCTACATCAGCATATGGGAACGGTATCTCGAAGACCGCCTTTGTCATCTTTAGAGGTGGCAGGCAGGTGTCTCTGAGCAAGCCGCACTTCTCATAGGGCCCTCTTCCCATCTCTGCCCCTCTGCCAAAACGTCCGGGGTAAGGCATGTAGATAACCTGATCATTATAGACTTCTTTCCCATCCATTGTCTTCGCGGTCACATCCAGGACCAGCCGGTTGGGAGTAGGTCACCCATCCGGTATGGCGTGCCCGCACTTATTGAACATCTCCACTTTGACCACGCCAAGCGGGATGATGCCTTCGGCCTTGTTCTTACGCCAGAAGTGGGCCATAGCATCAACCTCGATATCCAGGGCCATCTTGATCATGGTCTCGTCCCGGTAGGCTTGCATGTCGTGGCCCAGACCGGATTTGGCCATATGGCATTCCTGACAGCTATCGTGCCCACCTTCGGGAATATAAGTGAAAAGATAGGTGCCATACAACGTGGCACACTGAGAAGGTTGATCCAGCTCAAAATTCGGTCCTTCGCCGTGACACTGACCACAGTATATGGACTCACTCATGG
>WTCF01000219.1 GCA_013138705.1 Deltaproteobacteria bacterium | reverse complement strand
CCTCCACAGCCTCCCATATTTTCATTAACCCCATTTTTTTAGCCCAAGTGATAATATATTCTCGATCCACATCACGGCCACTGACCTTCAATATCCCGGTGATGTCTCTGAGGTGTTTATCAGACCCTCCCTCTTTGTAATACTCCATCTTTTTTATGATCACATCTTCCGGAGTTGCGAAATCAGCTCGATATTCTTCAGCCGGTTGGATTCTTTTAGATCTGGTGAATCGAGTACGATCAAACTCGGTATCCTTGTAAAGGATTATGTCCACTATAAGTCCTGACGCTGGGTGAATAATATTGAATTGGCTTTTATGGTTTATTGCATTGATGGCCATGTTTCTGTCGAAATAGAACTCATTATGTGGGAAATACCGTTCAAGAAAGGCAATCTGCTCCAACTTAATATCAGCTACGATATCAATATCATTAGTCAGACGCGGCTCACCATAGGCCATGGAGGCTACAGAACCGGTCACTATGTAACGTATATTCAGTTCCTCGAAGGCTGTTATTACTTTTTGTAGAAGTTCATACGGTCCCATGCGACAATCTGCGTGCCACCTCTCTGTTCAGCCGTTCATTGCTCCAATGAGGATATGTTGTGCTTAAATGTGACAAAAGCATCTTTTGAGCTGATATCCACATTTCAAACCCAATATGTATCCGCTCAGCCGGAGTTTTGTTTCGTAATATCCCGGCCATAACGTCATCGATAACCTCAATCTGTCCTTTGTCTAACCGCATGCCATTCCCCAATCAACTTCCGCTTTTCTCCACCGTCCCAACCCCCGCGACACGGACTTGCCAATAACCCGGTAATCAATGGTTTCATGGTTGAATGAAACTGAATCCAGAAAAAACAGGCATGGAAATATGCTAATCATATACATTGATATAGTGATAGATCGAAGACTTAAATTTATTCAACGTTTCTTCAAGTCCATCTACAAGTGGCTTCAATTCTTCCCATCTCAATGAAAAGCCATACGCATGAACAAAGAAATGCCTAAAGGATAGATAGCCTGATAGGCTCACATATAGTTCGTATGATATAACTCCCATATCTAAGGATGTCTTTAATAAGTCCTTGTGCCATGTGGGAGTATCCTTCACTTTTATCTTACTGGCCAATAGAACTCTTTTTAAGATATTCTCGATACCATTATAACAATTATGAATAAAGGTACCAATGGCTGCAAGCTCAGCAATTGAATACTCTGTTTTTTCCGTTTTGATGATGGAAAACAACTCAGACGTCACAGCATTTATGTTTTCAAACTCTGCCTCGCAGTATTCCTTAATTTGATGTCTTGTCATAAACAAGTCTGCCCTCTCTCAATATAATATCTTTAAATTTTGTCATCTTCCCAGAAAGATCTATTAGATCGACATTCTTTGACAATGCCCTGAATAGCTCTCCATAAAACTTAAAGAAATTTCCGGCTGGCACATCCCTTACGGCAAAATCATAATCATTTGCCTCTTCCGGCCCTTTGTATAAAGCGGAACCAATTAAATATAGCTCACCAACTTCATACTTCTTCGCAATCTCAACGGCCTTATCAAGCTCGCTCTTTGGAATCATGTATCTCCTCCTGGTCAAATATAATCCGCCGCTTATCCGCTTTTTTTCTAATCATGTGATTCTATGAAGCTTCATGCCCCTACCGCTACTTTCCATACGTTCTCTCTCGCTAGTTCAGCCGCGTACGCGAGGGCTGCATGGATATCATCCAAAGTCAATTGTGGATAATGATCCAATAGTAGTTCGGGAGTGAGGCCTTCTGCAAGGCCGTCAAGAATTATAGCGATATAAATTCGAGTGCCCCGGATGCAAGGTTTTCCTCCACAGACCTTGGGGTCAACGCTGACCCGGCTTAGCAGGTTGTCATAAGTCATTGCGTTGCTCCTTTCGTTTGCCACCTTTGCTTGAGATGGGCGCATTCTGCGGCTATCGTGACTGTTATTCTATAGTCTCGCTGGACAGCCTTTCCTCAGACATCATACGTCTGTAATCTGCAATCACGTATCTTCTGCTGTTCAATTATCCACGCCATATTACAATTCCTCAATCCACCAAGTGCCAGAATCTGTCCGTATGACCACGCTCAATCATGTGAACTATCTCATGGACCAGTATATAATCAAAGACCCAGACAGGCGCCATGACCGAACGCCAATTGAAATTGATAACACCGTTACGACCACAGGATGCCCAGCGATGCCCCAGTTCTGAGATTCTGACCACTTCATTCACCCGGTCATCATCAAGCCACGGCTTTCCTCCATCATCAAGATTGATCTCTTTAATCGCTTTGAGTAATCTTCCGGTCAACAACACATCACGGAAGCTCTCGCGCTCCGTGAGATACGGCACATCAATATCCCCCTCGACATGATCCCAGCCCATCCCCTTTAACTGCTCAATAAAAGGGATTTCCACATAGGTCTTTTCATCAGGTGATTGTGCCATAGGTCGTTTTTACTTTTTTCCAGGCCCTTAGGTTAATCTGTTGTAATCTGCCAGTGTCCACCCTTATCAGGGCC
>WTCF01000008.1 GCA_013138705.1 Deltaproteobacteria bacterium | reverse complement strand
TTGGACGCCTATGCCACCGATCCTCCCTGGGCTGAGCCATAAAGCCAATGCGTCTCGAGAGCCAGATCACGCATGGAGTCAGGAAAGCACTTAGTCCAAAGGAGTAGAGAAAAAAAAGGCCTGCATCAAGGAGGGTAATCGACATACTAGATAATAGAACGAAAATATTCTACAGTCTTTTCAAGAATCGTATCAAGAGGCGTTTGTGGAACAAAACCTATTAAGCTGTTGAGCTTTTCAGATGAAGGGACCCTGCGCATCATGTCTTCAAAGTCTTTGCCGTAGACCTGTTCATAAGGTACATAAATTATTTCAGACTTGCTCCCGGCAATAGACTTAATACGCTCGGCAAGCTCTGATATAGAAATTTCCTCTGTGCCTCCTATATTTACTACTTCACCGATTGCCTCTTTGCACTCCATAAGTCGGCATATGGACTCTACTACATCCCCAACATAAGTGAACGTCCGAGTCTGCTGGCCGTCACCAAAAACTGTTATAGGCTCATCCCTCAGTGCCTGCTGAATAAACCTGGGTACCACCATCCCATAGAGACCTGTCTGCCTGGGACCTATTGTATTGAAACAACGGAATATAGCCACTCTGAGCTTTTTAGTACGATGATATGCAAGCGCAGTAAACTCATCTATAAGCTTCGAAGCTGCATAGCTCCAGCGCATGGTAGTGGGAGGACCATAAATTAAATTGTCATCCTCTTTAAGAGGGGCATGCATATGTTTCCCATAGACTTCTGACGTTGATGCTATGAGTATTTTTTTCTTGTATTTATTGGCCAGCTTGAGCGCAATTTCAGTCCCGCAGATGTTGGTTTCGATAGAGGAAAGCGGATTTTCTACGACATATTTGACACCTACAGCAGCAGCAAGATGGACTATTACGTCACACTGCTGAATAAGACTATCCATCCTATCTTTGTTCAAGATAGTGTCATTTATATATTGAAACCTCGAATTACCCTGCAGATGGACTATATTTTCAAAGAAGCCGGTGGAAAGATCATCTATGACTGAGACATGCTCTCCTTTAGAAATAAGGTAATCACATAGATGGGACCCGATAAAACCGGCTCCGCCCGTCACTAAAATATTCATGTGCACATCTCTCCAGATATTAGCTTTACCTTTTTATCTATAAGGTTTGAAAAAATCAAGGGATAATGAGGAAATTATCTAATCGGAACAGAACACTCCTTCCCAGGATTCAAGGGCCATATCATCAAGCTTTCGCCACATACGCAAGCCCGAAGGCCCAACCTTTTCCAAGGCGGTCCTTGACTCACCGTAATCTTGGCCATAAAAAAGAAGCAACCGTAGATTTTTTATTTTACCGCAAGTCCTGTACCGTATTTTTTTTGCATTTTCTACTTTACCTCTGCCCTCGTATATCCGAGCAAGACGTTCATAGCCAGACCAATACGTCTCGTGTCTTTTTAAAAAAGAGAGCCACATCACAACCGCTTCTGAAAAATTTTCAAAATATTCGTAGGATAAAGCAAGCAGTAAAGGGCATGCCTCTCCTTCCGTCTCACAAAATGGCGAAACAAGGATCTCTTTAGGTGATAACAATTCCTCACTTCGCACTAGTCCGCTTAAGTAGGCCCCAGGAGCCGGCATCAGCCTCCCATTTTTTGCGAGCATTGGAACCGGTCTTTCTTTATTTCCATTTTCCTCTTCGCTACCATATAAAAAGGGGTATTTTCCTGTAATTATTTTTAAACCCAGGGCCTCTGTATCAGCCTCCTGTCCTAATCCATAGGCTGAAAAATTGATCCATCTGCCTCTGTGTGCTTCCAGATGATTTGGTGCCTGTTGAATTATTTTCCCATAAAGATCGAGTGCCTCTTCATATCTTCCTGCCAAGCCAAGGGCATAGCCTTCACACAGCAGTTTTTTTTCTTCCCCCCACTTCCAATTATCGCCTGCACAAATTGAAGAAAGCACTTCCTCGGCTACTTCGGTCTCACCCATGTCAAGAAGCAGATAGGCCTGCTTCAGCTTAAGCCTTGCCGAAGAAGGATAAATAGATAGTGCCCCTTCAAGCAAAACAACAGCCTTCTCCCACATATTCATATCAAGATAACTATCGATCAGCATATCAATAGACCACAGGGACCGGCCCTCAGACCAACAGTGTCTTAACACCCTGTCAGCCACATCATGTTGACCAAGACCCAAAAGCAACTTCACGCCGGCCTGCAGGAGATCTCTCCTTTTCTCAACCTGGCCGGCCAAAGCAAACAAAGCGTCGTTATATAAACGAAATCTCATCCGGGCACTCATATAACCAATCGATGTGGCAAGAGAAACATATGAGGTCAATATGTCATCATCCTTAAAGAAATCGTTTTCCCTGTCTAAAAGCCTTTCAACACCTTCTCCGTCCTCGTTCCCCAGATAGACCTTTAACAGAAGCTCTCTTCCCTTGATGTCATTTTCCAGCGCACTATGCATATCCTCAGTAACTAAAAGGCTTGCCTGATCAAAATTCTCAGCCTCTAAAAGCAACTCAACCAAATGCATAGTAATGCCTGGATTGGGCTCAACAAGTAAGAGTTCCTCGTAAATGGCAATGGCTGGTGCAAAAAGCTGAAGGCGCTCATACGCGCGGGCCATAAACAGCAGACCCATTTTATTGTTAGGTTCTTCTCTCAGAAAAATCCTGAATGTCTCAAGTGCCTTGAGATAATTACGTGAAGCAAAATACAGACGCCCCGAAGTCGCCAAAAGCTGCTTATCAAGCGCTTCCGGATGATCATGCTTCAAATCCTCAAGGACCTTGATTGCTGACTGGACATCTCCGTCCATCAAATATAAGGATACAAGCTCATTAACACCCCACATAAGATTATCTGTGTGATCTTCCCCGGTATTATCGCTGGAAAGCGCCACAAACCTCTCAAATATCTTAATGGCCTTATCTCGATCTCCCACAGCTAAAAGGGCCTTTGCATAGTTAGCTAAAAAATCCGGATCATCTTCATATTGAGGTAGCAATTTCTGGAAATGAGATAATGAACTCTTTGCTCTTTTTAAACGCAGAAGCCCACAAGCCAGATTAAACTCAAGGTCTTTTCGGTCAGGTTCAATGGCTAAAGCCTTTTGGAGATATGCTATAGACTCATTAAACCTTTTTTGGGATTCCAGGCAACGGGCAAGACCCTCTAAGACCTTTACCAAGGTCAACTCTTTAGGGATATTCAGCAATTCATTCCTGGCAACGTGGACATTTTCCCCCTGGAGACTGAGTTCTGTCACCAAATTCTTATAGATGACTGCAGCTTTATCACACTGACCTGAACAGCTTAGAAGTTCTGCAAGAATGAACAATGCTTGAATATCATGGGGTCTGGCCTCCACAACATGCTCAAGTTCAAGTATAACTTGACTTTCTTTATTTAACCGCATTAAAACTAAAGCCAGTTCCCATCTGGCTTCTATGAGACCTTGGCGATCCCTTAACAATTCTCTGTAAAGGGCTACAGCACCATCCAGTTCGTTATTTTTCACCATTTCCCTGGCTTCATCCCAGACCAGTTGCCATGAAGGAGAAACCGCCTCATGAGTTACCTGAATTCTTGCCTGCGGCATGTTATTTTGAGAAATTTTCACCAAATCCTGCCCATTAGCAGTTGGTGCTAAAATGATGAGAAATGAAAAAATGCCTACAAGAAGGTCCCTCATATTAGTCCTGTTATGATAGCTATGTTGAATAAGGATTGCGACAACTAAAACTGATATTATAATAATATATTCTAAAAGGCACTTGCAAAATACTAAATCTTGTTCTAATGGTCTGTCACAAAATAAATTGTGGTAAGCGTTCACAGGGCACCGCATCTGCTTTGTTGTCGGGCACTTGAAGTACAGGAAGTACGTCTGCGTACCCTCCGCCTCGCATCTGCAGCACCCTGTAAACGCCTACAGTTCGGTGGATTGCGGTAAAACGGGCGTTGTAATCCCGTGAACGGTTACAAATTGTGCAGTATTCGGCATACTTCACGACAAGTCAAAAGTAGTTTACACTTTGTTGATCGTGTATTTTGGTAGTGAAACTTGAAATTGGAAATTGGAAATTGGACAAAATACAAAGATGTAGATGCGTTACCTAATTTCTAATTTCCAGTTTCGACATCGGCATTCAATTCGATAATGCATGTTTTTTTAAAGGAAGTGTAAACTGATGAATGAAGGATGCCCTATTTTTTAACTGGAGAATATACAATGGCGAGAATAACAATAGAAGACTGCCTGGAAAATTTGCCTAACCGTTTTGCATTAGTACACCTTGCGATCGAGAGAGTAAAGCAATTGCGCAAGGGCGCCCAGCCCCTGGTCAAATGCAAAAACAGAGAAATAGTCCAGGCATTGAGAGAAATTGCCCAAGACAAAGTAAAATTTGAAAATCTGGAAGAATTGGCCCGAGAGGCAGAAGAGCAACGAATTGTCCAAGCATTACAGATAGATACCAATCAGGCAGAAGGTTGAAAAAAATCGCTCTTAGGCATTATCAATGAAAAGAGACTACTACGAAATTTTGGGGGTCTCCCGAGACTGCTCATCTGAAGAACTAAAAAAAGCCTACCGGAAGCTGGCTTTAAAATATCACCCTGATAAAAATCAGGGTGATAAAGACGCAGAGGAACACTTCAAGGAGGCGGCAGAGGCCTATGAAGTGCTCAGAGATCCTCATAAAAGGCAGACCTATGATCTTTACGGTCACGAAGGAATAGCCGGGACAGGCTTCAGAGGTTTTTCCGGACCACAAGACATATTTAGTAACTTTGGCGACCTGTTTGAAGACCTGTTTGGTTTCTCTGCTACTCACAGAAGACATGGCGCATCCATGGGGCCGGAGGCAGGTGCGGATCTGAGATACAACCTTGAGGTTTCCTTTGAAGATGCTGCCAGGGGTACGGAGACTGAAATCGAGATAGTTCGCCTTGAGTCCTGTTCCATCTGCAAAGGAACAGGTATGGCCTCCGGGAGCCATCCTGCTACCTGTCCTACTTGCCAGGGAAGAGGCCAAATAATAAGGTCAGAAGGCTTCTTCAGGATCTCCTCTACTTGTCCACACTGTTCCGGAACCGGAACGATTATCACAAACCCCTGCAAAACCTGCCAAGGTAAAGGCAGAATCCGAGAACGACATAAGGTAAGGGTACGTATTCCTGCAGGTGTAGATACAGGCTCAAGATTGCGCCTCAGGAGGGAGGGTGAGGCCGGTCTCAGGGATGGGCCCAGGGGGGACCTCTACATAGTAATCCACGTAAAACCCCACCACCTTTTCGAACGTCATGGCAATGACATATATTTTCGCCTTCCTATTTCTATTGTCCAGGCGGCCATGGGAGACGAAATTGAAGTATCCACACTGGATGGACCCCGCAACTTAAAAATTCCAGCAGGGACCCAGACAGGAGAACACTTCAGGCTGAAAGGACTTGGCATTCCTGATATTAGAGGATTTGGAGCCGGGGATCAGATAGTTGAAGTTGCTGTTGTAACACCTACCAAGTTAACAGAACGCCAATGTGCCCTGCTTCAGGAATTCGCTGATATCGAAAAAGAAAAAAAAGAAGGGGGCTTCTTTCGTAAACTGTTTAAACGATCCGAAGCACATGGGCACTCCGGGCAGGAGAGGATGTCTTGAGCAAGGATTCCTTTTCTCATCTGAACAAGAAGGGCCGGGCCCACATGGTGGACGTAAGCCCAAAACCTATGACCCAAAGAGAAGCGGTTGCTTCAGGACGGGTAATAATAGGACCTGATGCCTTTAAACTTCTTATTGACAGCAAAACCTCAAAAGGTGATGTTCTGGCTGTAGCCAGGATAGCTGGGATCATGGCTGCCAAAAAAGTGGAAACCTTGATTCCTCTTTGTCATCCTTTAACTTTGCAACAAGTAGAGATTGACTTCATTCCAAACCCTGAAAAAAATGCCATAGAAATTTTGGCACGAGCAAAGGCAAAAGGCGCAACCGGCGTAGAAATGGAGGCCCTAACCGCAGTTTCGGTTGCTGCTCTGACCATTTACGATATGTGCAAGTCAGCAGAGAAAAATATAACTATTGAAAAAGTGCAATTGGATTATAAATCCGGTGGAAAAAGCGGAACCTGGAAAAGAAAGTTCTTAGGAGAATAGTAGCATGGAACAGGCCCAACTGGAATATTTTCGCAGCCTACTCCAGAAAAAACTCGATGATCTTTTAGGGGAAGCGGACAAGACCCTGGAAGAGATGACTGACATGAACGACCACTTTCCTGACCCAACAGATCGGGCGTCCGTAGAATCTGATCGTAGTTTTGAGCTACGTATCAGAGATAGGGAGAGAAAGCTCATAAAAAAGATCAATAAGGCCTTAGAAAGGATCGAAGAAGGGACTTATGGCATCTGCGAAGATTGTGGTGAAGAAATAGGGGCTAAACGGCTGACGGCCAGACCTGTCACAACCCGTTGCATTGAGTGCAAGTCCAAACAGGAGAGGGAGGAAAAGGCCAAAGGCCTATAAATGCTGCAGTTAAATATTGCCTTCCTTTGGCATATGCATCAACCTCTGTACCTTGACCCGACAAGGGATCGCTTTGCGATGCCCTGGGTCAGGCTCCATGCCGTCAAGGCTTACTCTGACATGATAGCGTGTCTGGACTCCCGGCCTGAGGCAAAGGTAACTTTTAACCTTGTTCCATCCCTTCTTCTCCAAATCCAGTCTTATATACAGGGCAAAACCGACGACTTCCTGGAATTGAGCCGTCGTCCTGCCATCGAGCTTTCCTCTTCAGACCAGGAGTTTATCCTGACACATTTTTTTAGCTGCCAATGGCCCACTATGATAGAACCCCATAAGAGGTACCTGCAACTGCTGGAGTTGCGAGGAAGGGACTTTGGTCCATCTTATACCTCCCAAGTGAGAAAGAAATTCTCAACTCAGGACTATTTAGACCTTCAGGTCTGGTTTAATCTCGCCTGGATCGGCTTTTCCTCAAGAAATCACCCTTTGATAAGTTCTCTTTTTCGAAAAGGACAGTTGTTCAGCGAAGAAGAAAAGATGGATCTCCTGGACTTCCATCTTGAACTCATGAAAGGACTCATTTCTCGCTATAGTTCAAAATGGATCGAAGGACAAATAGAAATCAGTACCAGCCCATTCTATCATCCTATTCTCCCACTGCTTATTGATACGGATTTCGGAAAAAGGCCAAGGCCGGAGGCCAGACTCCCTTTGCGATTTACTTACCCGGAAGACGCCGGAACACAACTGGATAAATGCAGGCGCTATTGTAAGGATGTTTTAGGAAAGACCCCTGTAGGACTCTGGCCATCAGAGGGCTCAGTTGCCCCTGAGCTTATTCCTTTTATTGAAGAAGCCGGGTTTTCCTGGACGGCAACAGACGAAGCCATCCTATACAATTCACTTGAGAAAATCGAACATCAGAGTCTTTTTCAGCCTTACAGAGTAGAAATAAATGGCTGCCGCACAGACATGGTCTTTCGGCACCATAAGCTTTCAGATCTAATAGGTTTTGTTTATCAAAAAAACCATCCTCAGGCTGCAATCACTGATTTTGTCTCCAGGCTAAAGAAAATCTGTAACGGCCTTCACGGAATGGACCGTTCCCCTTTTGTTGCTATAATTCTGGATGGAGAAAATCCCTGGGAGTATTACCGGGACGGCGGTGAATCCTTTTTGACAGGCCTATATGATGCAATTATCAAAGAACCAATGCTTGAACTTGTGACCATTGGTCAGTATCTGGAAGACCATCCGCCGACATGCACCTTGCCGGGGCTATATACAGGCTCTTGGATAAACCATGATTTCGGCATCTGGATCGGTGGGAAGGACGAAAACCGGGCATGGGAAACCCTTGGTCGTGCAAGAAGGGCCGTCGACAATGCCAGAAAACAGGAAGGCATAACTGAAGATGCCGTGAATGTGGCCATGGAATCTATTTATGCTGCTGAAGGCAGTGACTGGTTCTGGTGGTATGGAGACCAATTTGAGACTGATTATGCCTATGGATTTGACCACCTCTTCCGGACTCATCTCAAAAAGGTCTATAATAGCCTTAATATGACAGTTCCTGATGAACTGCTAAGTCCGATCAGAACTCCAAGACCAGCAACACCTACTACCGAACCAACGTGTTTTATACACCCACAAATTGATGGACGTCTGAGCTGTTATTGGGAGTGGAGAGGTGCAGGATCACTAACCTTGGGAAGCCAGGGGGAGGCCATGCATTCCGGGGCGAGTTCGCTGGCTGAGATTGCCTATGGCTTTGATCTTGAATCGCTTTATCTGAGGATAGATCCCAAAGAGGGGAGCTTTGATGCCTGGGAGCCGGATCTCGGCCTCAGGATAAACATCTCATCTAAGGCTATAATAACTATCGAATTGATCACCAGCCGGTTTATAGACCCCCTTAATGAAAAAATCAGGATTTTCAAAAATGGAAAGGCCCTTGTTTCCCGTGAAACAGGTATAAAGTGCGCTGTAAATGAGTTGGCAGAGGTGGCAATACCTTTTGCACTTCTGGACTCCAACCCCAAAGATGAATTAACCTTTTATATTGAAACAATAAAAAATAAATTAGTGAGAGATAGATGGCCTCGGGAGGGCTATATAGTGCTCCACGCACCTGATGAAGACTTTGAACGTAGGCTCTGGCTAGTTTGAGGGATTACCAAATGCCCGAACTACGCAGGGATACAATCATAGGCCGATGGGTTATTATTGCCAAGGAAAGAGGGAAGCGCCCCTACGACTTTGTCATTGAAAAAGACAAGACCAAGGGCGG
>WTCF01000073.1 GCA_013138705.1 Deltaproteobacteria bacterium | reverse complement strand
AGTAATTAATTATGTTGAGTAGACCTGCCTGATATAATCCAACCTCCCGTCCGTCCTTCCTTTTTTAGCATTTTTACTTAACATAATTTTGTATGCTGTAACTTCTAATTGCCCACTTGGGCCAAGAGAAAGGAGGTTGTTATGGCATTAGAACAGGTGTTTGTTGATCCCAGCACGCTGAGGCGGTTTCGTTGTCAGCGGCATTACAATGGGAGAGATTCAGGCGGATATTAATTTCATCAAAGACATGTCCGATGAATCCGACCCGGAAGGCGTCCGCAGGTTACGCAATGTTCTGGTTTACCTTAAGGAGGAGGGAGGTAAGTCATGAACGACAATAAACGCCGAGCCATCGTGTGGGACACCATCGAACGGATTGCCTTCCAACCGAATTCAGACAGTGATCGTGATACTTGGTTGGGCGTATATGCAAAGACCCTGTATGCATTCTGGAATATGGAACCGATATGGACTCGTTTCGGTCTGGATGACGAATTCATTGTCACCTTCCTGAACCTGAAATGTAGCTACATTATAGAGTCTGCATCTAAATACGAAATCTCATTTGCACATGATTCTTCAGACTATCTGCATTGGCAAACTCATGTAGATCCAGGATTTCACAGCAAAATTTCATTGCAGACCACTGTTGGCAAGTATCCCAGCCAGCAAATGGGCGAACTTCGCCGCGATTTAGAATCTGTCCTCAACGGCATGTTATTCCATCCGCGTTGTCACACCCATCTTGAAAAGATTGGAGTTCTGCCGATGCAACTTGATCAGGATAGTGGTGGGTTGTCATCACACGAAGTCCGCATTGGCGGAGGTATCGAGAATCCGTATGTCTTCCTTTTTCATGTACGTTATCAGTTCTGTCTTGTGTCCGATCAGGTCAGGCAGACTGAGAGGCTGCGCTTGATTGATCTTTTTGAGGATGCAATAAAGGACAAAGATAAAACCGTGAATGCCAGTAAGCTCTTCAATTTTTAGGGCAGGAACAACTGACATGGCGAGAAGAAACCACAAAACCAACGGCATTGTTCCATTGTCCACCCGCCCGTTCGGTTCTGTCGATGGAAGAAAGGTGCCATCTGCTCAAGAGCGTTATCGAGCCGATGCTGCAGAGGGAACTCCAGCATCGCGGAATTGCATCGGAGACGGGGGGATACTCAGTGGAACTGGTCGGCTGGGTAGAGGTGTCATAGTGTATTTGCCGGTACGAACATTCACAATACGTAATGATCACGAATACAAAAATATGGATAGAAAGTAATCAATGAGCTTTCACTTTCTCCACACCGACGACTGGCAATTGGGAATGACCCGGCACTTCTTCTCAGAAGGGGTTCAGGAGAGATTCGCCCAGTTCCGATTTAATGTCCTCCGTGGTTTGAGGATTACCTGGATCAACTAACTAAGGGCAAGGAGCCAGGAAAAGTACGGATTGTATTGGAATGGGAACCGCGAATGAACACAAATGGATATGAATTGAGGGATACTCTGACAAAGGGCGAGACGCTCACGGTTGAGTTCAAGAGCGATCGAAAACCGTTACCTGACAGGGAACTGGTGGCGGCTATTGTTGCCCTGGCCAACGCAGAGGGTGGCACGTTGTTTCTTGGTGTGGAAGACGAGGGAACAGTTACCGGTGCCCAATACCAAGATTCCGCCGGACTTGCCGCCCTGATTGCCAATAAGACCAATCCGTCCATAACCAATTCCCTGGCGTGTTGAGAGATTCATTGCGTACGAACCGCCTTTCGACCTCCGTGATCGAGAGGAAAACTACCGGATCGCCTGGGAAGAATTCAAACGAAGGCGGTTATAGATTTTGGATTTTGGATTCGTGAACCGCAATAGGCAAAGACAATCAAGAGCGTCCAGGGATAAGTGAGCCTGAAACCTTCGAATTGTTGGATATTTCGATACTGGACATTATTCGTCCCATTACGGCACTTTTGACAGGCAGAGGGACATTTCGAGTTGAAAAACGCAAAACTATATGCGATAATAACCTCCACGAGGTGATTAACGCATGGGATATTGTCATGAAGCCGGTTGAGTTCATCAAGGATCGAATCAAGGCTGGACGCTATACCTTTACCCGTGAAGAGGTAGCGAGCGCTTGTCGCAAGGATAGTGCGGTGCTGAGTTCTGCCCTGGCTCAGCTCAAGCGCGAGAATTGGATTTTTCCTTTGTCCCGTGGGTTTTACCTGGCCTTGGACGTCCAGCATCAGGGGAAGGGTATGCTCGATCCCGTGTGGTTTGTGGATGACTGGGCCCATTACCACAAGGTTGAATACTATGTGGCCGGGTTGTCCGCCGCCGCGCAACACGGCGCCGCGCATCAGCGCCCGATGCAGTTTCAGGTTTTTACGGATCGTCAGATGCGATCCATCAAACATGTGAAACTGCATCTTGCGCTCCTGTTTAAGAAGGAAATTACTGAGACCATGTGGGAGCAGCGCAAGAGTCCGGCAGGGTATTTTCGCCTGGCAACCCCGGAGATGACGGCCTACGACATTGTTGCCTATCACCGAAGCTGCCCATCCCTTGACCACGCTGCTACGGTTCTTGTGGAGCTTGGGGAGGTCCTCTCAGCGGATCGTTTAGCTGGTTTGATAGAACAGGGCTGTATGCTTTCGGTTCTTCAGCGTGTGGGCTGGCTTCTGGATTATGTGGGCTGGCGGGAAAAAACAGAGGAATTGCACGCGGCTTTAGGGGCGAGGCGGTTGTCTTGGATCCCCCTGGACACCCGGCTTAAGGGCAGCGGCGAGCAGGACCGCCGTTGGAAAATTCTTGTAAATATGGACATACAACCCGATATCGAACGATGATACCTGACGCCTATATTAAGGAATGGTATGCGCATGCACCATGGCATGAGTGGGGGATGGACATACGCTGCCGGTGGTTTGAAGGCCGTGCCGACATTCCCGTTTATCAGATCGAAGAACTCATGGCCACCAAGCTGCGGGCGCTCTATCAGCGCCGCAAAGGCCGGGATCTGTTTGATCTTGCTGCAGCATTGCGCCTACAGAATATCCGTGTGGAAAAGGTCCTGACCACCTTTGAGAAGTACCTGGAAGCTGAAGGCCATCGTATCCATGCCTCAGAATTTAGAGCCAACATGCGCGCAAAACTCGAACATCCAAGTTTTAACCAGGACTGCGCCTCACTCCTGCGCCCCGGAACAACGTTTGATGTCCAAGCGGATTTCGAGATGATCGATAACATGTTGATCTCAAAGCTGGGAGAACTGAACCGCTGATTCACTGGTTAGAAAAAAATATGATCCCTTCTGTCATAGCCAGTCAGGTGGAACGGGGAATCGAGGATTTCCTGCGCACCACCTTCCTGCGGATATCTTTATTGCTCAGGACGTTTTATTCGGGAAATGGAGAACGTCAGTTATCAGGCGGCCGCCGGAAATTGTGACAGCATACAGGACAAGCAAAATAGAAAAGTATTGGAGGAAGGAACAATGAAAGTATCCTATGATCCAAGAACCGATACGCTAAGTGTGATCTTCATGGAAGATGTTCAGGTCACTGAAAGCGACGAAGAAAAACCTGGGGTAATTCTGGACTACGACCAGGAAGGCAACCTGGTCTCTTTGGAGATCCTTGAGGCCTCTCAGCGTATTACGCAAACCCGCAAAATAGAATTTGAGGCCATTGAACACTCAACTGCGATGGAAGCGCAATGATTAAGATGGAACCCTGGTATAAGGTAGCGTTACCACGGAAGGAAGTGAGGGAAGGCCGCTCGTTTAACCCGGACGAGTTTGCCATCCACCTGGAACAGGTCATCGCCAGGACCGCGCTGGGTAAAATTGAAAGCGGATTACAGGAACTTAGGAGACCGTGTATTGGCTGGAATTGATCATTGAAGCCGGGATATTTCCGTCCGAGCGATTCAAAGACCTCATGAGCGAAGCTGACGAACTGACCGCCATCCTCGTCACCTGTGCCAAAAAGGCAAAAGACAACCGAAGCGGAAAATGAAATCAAAAATTCATCCCTCCCACAAATGGACCTTTCGTGCCCGCTTCAGAAGAAGCGCTTTTGGTTGGCGTTCACAGCCGGCCATAAAGCGTGTCAAAGAGGCGGTTTCGGAAATCAAGAAGGCAGCCCGCAAGGATCCGATCCTGGGGGCCGATGGTGCGGTATTATTGTTGGAAAAACTGTCACCGGCACTTGAGCAAGTGGACAGCTCGTCAGGTGCCATTGGTACGGCGGTTAACAACGCCATCAATGCGCTGGTGCCGATCATCGCCAAGGCGCCGGCTGATGATGAATTGCGTGACAAATGGTTGGAGCGCCTTTGGGGCGCTATTCAAGAGGACCAGATTCCCTACATTGAGCTTCTTCCCGACTATTGGGGAGAACTGTGCGTCACTCCAGAACGTGCCTCGTACTGGGCGGATGAGTTTATCGATACGGTGCGGTTGGCGTGGGGTCCAGACCCGGAGCTTCGCGGTTATTTCAACGGCACAACAGCCTGCTTGAGTGCTTTGCTCAAGGCGGGGCGGAATAATGAAATCATCGAGTTGCTGGAGTTCGCACCTTACAAATCCTGGGACTATCAAGAGTGGGGCGTGAAAGCGCTGGTTGCCATGGGCAAGAAGGCCGAAGCTATTCGCTATGGCGAAAATTCCCGTGGTCTTAATGATAGCCCTATTGCTATCGCCCGCGCTTGCGAAGAAATCCTGCTTTCAAGCGGCATGGCCGAAGAGGCCTACAATCGCTATGCCATCGAGGCCAATCAGAAAACGACCTACTTGGCGACGTTTCGCGACATCGCCAAGAAATACCCGCACAAGGAGGCGAGCAATATCCTGCGTGATCTCGTAGCCAGCACTCCGGGCGATGAAGGCAAGTGGTTTGCCGCGGCAAAGTCTGTGGGGCTTTACAGTGAGGCCATCGAACTTGCCAATCGCACGCCCTGTGATCCGAGAACCCTCACCCGGGCTGCACGGGATATGGAGATAACAAAACCGCGATTTGCCGTTGAAGCCGGGATCGCAGCGCTCAGGTGGCTGGTTGGGGGTTACGGATACGACATCACCGGCATGGATGTGTGGGCGGCCTACAACCACACCATGAAAGCCGCCGAGAATATGGGATTCAAGCCTGAAATTCTTGAGCGCGTCCGCAAACTCGTTGCGGGTGAGGTCTCCGGTGATCGTTTTGTCACCAAGGTCCTCTGTCGAGAACTCGGTTTGAATTAACTGAACAGGCAGCTATTGAAGAGTTCAGGTTGAACTATGACAAGAGGCTATGAGAAACAGTACGGCTTCTTCCATTCCGGCTTTTAAGGGATCAGGCCGCGGCCATCAGATTTCCGACAAGTTTGGAGAACCTGGAGGGATCATCCACCTTACCGCCCTCGCCGATGACCGCAAGATCCAGCAGCAGGTGGATGTGGTCGTTGAGCCGCGCGTCGTTTTTGTCCTTTTCGAACATGGCGTGGATCTTTTCCATCACCGGATGGGCCATATTGAGCTCCAACACGCGCTTGCTCTCCGGTATCTTCTGACCGGCGGACTTGAGAATTTTCTCCATGTAACCGCTCATGTCATAGGTGTCGCCGGACAGGCAGGCCACTGAATCGGTGAGGCGCGTAGACGGGCGCACCTCTTTGATGGTGTCTTGCATCTGCGCCTGGATATGCTTGAACAGGGTTTCGTACCGGCCTTTTTTATCCTCGTCCACCTTTTCCAGGTCCAGATCGCCCTTTTCCGCACTCTTGAGCGGCTTGCCGTCGTATTCGGTCAGGGTCTGTGTCACCCATTCGTCAACCGGGTCGGTCATCAGCAGGACCTCATAGTCCTTTGATTTGAGCTGCTCAAGCAGAGGGCTGTGGATCAGCGCCGACAGGTTCTCGCCGGTGATGTAGTAAATCTCTTTTTGGTCCGGCCGCATACCGGCAACGTAGTCCTGAAGCGACTGCCACTTGCCGTCGGATTTGGTGGTCTTGTAGCGTAGCAGGTCGGCGATCTTGTTTTTGTTATCCAAATCCGTGTGTACCCCGACCTTGAGGACGGCGCCGAACTCCTCCCAGAATTTTTCGTACTTCTCAGGGTCCATGTTCTTCAGCAGATCCAGGATCTTTTTGACCAGGTTGCGCCGGATGTTGCGCACCAGGCGATCCTGCTGCAGGATTTCCCGGCTGATGTTGAGGTTTAGGTCCGGGGCGTCCACCACCCCATTAACGAAACGTAAGTATTCCGGCATCAGCTCCTTGCAGTCGTCCATAATGAAAATGCGTTTGCAGTAGAGCTGCATTCCGTGTTTGAATGCCTGGGAAAAAAGATCAAACGGCGCCTGGGAAGGGATGTAGAGCAGGGCTGAATATTCAGTGGTGCCCTCCAGCTTCATGTGCAGTTTTTCCAGCGGCGGCTGCCAGTCGTGGCTTATGTGCCGGTAGAACTCCTCGTATTCCTTGTCGTCGATGTCCTTTTTGTTTTTGGACCAGATCGCCTTCATGGAGTTGAGCGTTTCGGTTTTTACAACCTTGCGGGTGGTTTCCCCGATGGGTTTGCCGTCTTTGTCCTTGAGTTGTTCTTCATCGGGAATCGGTTCATCCTTCTCCACGTCCATGAGGATAGGATAGGCCACGAAATCAGAATGCTGCTTGATGATACTGCGGATGGTCCACTCGTCTGTAAAGTCCGGTTCGCCTTCTTCCTTTTTTTTCAGTTCCAGGGTAATGATTGTCCCGCGGCTGTTTTTTTCAGCTTCGGTGATGGTAAACTTCCCGTCCTCTTGGGATTCCCAGCGTACCGCCTTGTCCGCGCCTGCAGCACGGGTCAGCAGCGTCACCTTTTCGGCCACGATAAAGGAGCTGTAAAAGCCGACGCCGAACTGGCCGATCAGCTCCGGGGTAAGGGTGTTGTCCTTGTTGAGCTGCGCCATGGCTTCGAGAAAGGCCCCTGTGCCGCTTTTGGCGATGGTGCCGATATTTTCCAGCACCTCGTCGTAGGTCATGCCAATTCCGTTGTCCGCAACTGTCAGCGTATTTTTGATCCTGTCCAGTTCGATTCGGATGCTGAATTCCGTGTCATTTTCCAGAATCCCCTCCTCGGTCTGGGCCTTGAAGCGCAACTTGTCGATGGCGTCCGAGGCATTGGAGATCAGTTCCCGCAGAAAAATCTCCTTGTTTGAATATAGCGAGTTGATGATCAGGTTCAGCAACTGTTTGACTTCGGTTTTGAATTCATGGGTTTCGGTCCTGGCGGTCATTTATCTGGATACCTCCGGTTCTTAGGGAAAACGAATTTACAGGTCTGTCATCGAAAAAAAAGCGACCATCGCCGCTTTTAAAAAATTCCGCGTATTCGAGTTATATAATGCGTGCGAATTCAAAATTGTCAAGACAGGCAAAGCGCCTTTTTTAGACAAATGAATCCGGTGAGTTTAAAGATTCGATACGGCTTGCCCGGACGAGACATGTGCTCCCTCGAATGTGGCCATTTCAAGGTATATCTTGAGACCGGCCTCTATGAGTCCCATTGCCAGGGCTGCGCCGGTGCCTTCCCCAAGGCGGAGGTCAAGATCCAGAACAGGCTTCAGCCCAAGGTGTTCGAGTTGGACCCTGTGACCGCACTCGACTGACTGGTGAGAGGCAAACAGATAGTCTCTGACCAGAGGTTGAAGGCCATGGGCTACAAGGGCACCGGCAGTAGAGATAAAGCCGTCTGTTACCACCGGTGTTTTTTTTGAGGCTCCACCCAGAATGACCCCGCATATGGCCGCGATTTCAAGACCGCCCACTGCAGCAAGCGTCCCGATAGGATCCTGATGATCCGGTCTGTGCCTCTCAAGGGCCTTTTCGATAATTCCTGTCTTGTGCAACAATGCCTCGTTACTGATCCCTGTTCCCCTGCCGGTTACATCTCGCACAGCCTTGTCACAAAACACGGCAGTAAGGGCGCTGGCAGGGGTCGTGTTGCCGATTCCCATTTCTCCTGTGGCAAGAATAGTAGTCCCCTCTGAGATGGCTTTTTCTGCTAATTCCGCACCTTTTAGAATTGCCGAAATGGCTTCTTCCCTGGTCAAGGCAGGTTCCCTGACCATGTTCCTGGTCCCGTGGGCCACTTTGCAGCGAATTAATCCTGCCAGTTCCGGGAAATCGCAATCCACCCCTATGTCCACCACCATGACCTCGGCGCCCACATGTCTTGCAAGGACATTTATCCCTGCGCCACCTGAAAGGAAGTTATGAACCATCTGAAAGGTAACGTTCTTGGGAAAGGCGCTCACGCCCTCTTCAGTTACCCCGTGGTCTCCGGCAAATACTAAAACAGTCTTTTTTGGAAGAGGCGGCCTCAGGTTTCCGTGAATCAGGATGTATTTTTTTGCAAGCTCCTCCAACCGGCCAAGGCTATCTTTGGGCTTGGTCAGGTTGTCGAGGTGAGACTGAATTTTGTGCTCTTGACTGTAGTCAATCGGATCAATTGATCGCAGAAGTTCCTCAAGTCGTTGTTTCACTTAATACTATTTCCTTTCAGTTCCAAGGGCAGTCCTGCCACAACAAGGATCACCCTGTCGCAGATTTCGGCAAGTCTCTGATGGAGCCGCCCGGAAAGATCTCTGTATTTTCTGCCCACAGCTTCACCCGGTACCAGGCCGAGTCCAATTTCATTCGATACCATAATTATAGGGCCAGTTGTTTCCAAGAGCGCATCAAAAAGATCCCGGGCTGATAGCTCAATAGAATTTGGTTTGTGCTCCATAAGATTTGACATCCAAAGGGTCAGACAATCAACAAGAATCACAGGGTATAATCCTGATGATTTGCGGATAATATTCGGGACCTCTGTCGGTTCCTCCACTGTCTCCCACTGGGGTCCGCGTTCCAATTTGTGTCTTTGAATCTTTTCTTCCATTTCTTGATCCAGGGGCTGGGCAGTGGCCACATACAGTCCTCTGGCCGTGCCCTTATTCGTCGCCTTTATATACTCTTCACCGAGCTTCAAGGCATACTTACTCTTGCCACTCTGTGCCCCCCCGAGGATCAGGGTATTAAATGCCGTTGTGATACCACGCCCACTCATTCTACATCGCTGAAGGAAGGAAGCAGTAGCTGCGTTTCTGGTTGGTCAGCAACCTGCCGGGGTTTTTTATATTTTGATTTTAATGATTGGCTTGTTGAATCACGGTCTTCAGTCATTAGGGGGGTGAAATAGTCAACTAGCTTATCTCTGGTGATGGGATTTATATCAGGGGCGGCCTTTTGCCGCCAGGTATCAGGCAACCAGCTAAAGCAAGCCCCTTTCAATTCCCGGCCATCCTGTACCAGTTCTTTCGATTCTGCAACCAGTAAACTATCATCAGGGACCAGATTTACAACTGCCGGGGAATGGGTATTTACAATGACCTGGTGTAATGGATTGCCTGGCCCTATTTGGCTTTTAACGTCAGTAGCAATATCCTGAAGGAGTTGTAAAATCGAGGGAATCCGCTCGGGATAAATGCTGTTTTCCGGCTCTTCCAGGCAGATAAGCCAGCTTGTTTTTGGATCTGACTCCAAGACAGCCAGTGCCAAAAAGCGCAACGTCCCGTCGGAAAGTAAATGCGCTGGATAAACCGTTCCATTACGGTCAACTAATTCCAGAGTCAGAAGCCTGCGCTTTTCATCCCGATCAATTCTGATGCTGTAAACATCGTCGATCAGTTCAGATAAGCGGGCAGCGACCTTGTCATAAAACCAGGTAACCGCCTCGTCTTTAGAAGTGTGGTTTGTGTAGTTTTGGGAATGTGCAAGATAATATAGAGTTGCAGCCAGGTGAGAACCATCAGGGCCTAATTCTGCAGGTGTTGTAAATCTGTCAGGTTCACGTATTGAAGAAGGCTCCAATTGTAATAATTGCCAGGATTGCATTTCCCTGCGTGCTAAAAGGGCTGTTGGATTCTCAGTGGTGTTTACAGTAGAGAGCACAGTACGCGGGAGATTTAATGCCGGGATAGTCTTTGTTTTTCTGCCCCCGCCTTCCTGAATTAATTTAATAATTCGGTTTTTTCCTTGATATCCGGTTGAAATAAGAGGTGAAGTCCTTTTTCCGCGGACTACAGACTTGCGCCAGATACTTGCTTTGTGGGGAAACCTTAAATGTTTCCATGCCTCGCTCAGCTTTATATAATCAAGATCTTCCCGAATTAGCTCAAGTGATCCAAAAGAAGGCAGGCTTTTATCCACCCGATAGGCCAAAACCACAACGTAACGCAGAAAAGTAATGCCGGCTTCTGTTTTCTGGCCCAGATCGTCAATACCCTCGCTTGGAATTATCATCTCTGCTTCAAAAGACATTTCCTTGGCATATCTATCACCAATACAGTGGAAGAGGCTGCATATATCAGCAGATCTTGCCCTTTCAGCACGAACAGACAGAGCGGCATTAACCAGCGTGTCATCGGTCAGAGCACTTAGAAATCTGATGGCGTCAAACAGGTTGGACTTGCCGGCGCCATTCGCGCCTGCCACACAGGTAAACGGTCCAAAAAGGACATCAACATCCACAAGGTTTTTGAAGCCAGATACCTTTAAGCGGGTTAACATAACTATTTTCCAGTCAATTTCTACAAAATCTCGGCATCCTTCATTCGCCGGTTTACACTTTTTTCGAAAAAGCGTGTATTATCGAATTGAATGCCGATGTCGAAACTGGAAATTCGAAATTTGAAATTAGGTAACGCACCTACATCTTTGTATTTCCCCCAATTTCTAATTTCTAATTTCACTGCCAAAGTACAGGATGAACAAATTTTACTGAACACATAATCTTTATTTTATCAGATATGACTCGGATTAGAAGCATTTTGATAGATGATCCTCTACTTTTTTCTGACTGTAGTACGCTCTACCACCTTCCGGTAATAGATCTGATCCTTTTCCAGGTTGATTGGTTTCCTGCGTGACATGTTGGCCTTGGTCACCATAAGATTTACTTTCTGGGCCTGTCTGTAA
>WTCF01000069.1 GCA_013138705.1 Deltaproteobacteria bacterium | reverse complement strand
TGCAGGTGCCCCAGGTGCAGCTTGCCGGAAGGCCTCATGCCACTGAGTATTCGTTGTTTTGCCTGTTCACTCATAAGGGCTCACATCAAAGTACAGTTCCTAATAGGAGTTTGTTCAGATAGAGGATCAGCGGGACGATAACGCGGCCGGTTACTCCTGTAAAGACAAGCACCAAAATCAACAAGAAACCATAGCGCTCAAATTTTTCAAAAGAGCTTGCCAGGTCAGGGGGAAGTATACCCATAAGGACCTTACTACCGTCAAGAGGCGGGATGGGAAGGAGATTGAACACTGCAAGCCCTATATTAATCTGCACACTCACATATGCCATGTATAGAGCCGGACGCACGAAAAAGCCCGACGTCTCCCAAAACGACCCCAATACCTGTCTCAACAAAACAGCACTCAATATTGCCAGAAGGATATTAGCCCCGGGACCTGCCAGTGAAACCCATATCATGTCATTCCTGGGATTCTTAAAATAACTGGGGTTGACTGGTACAGGCTTTGCCCAACCTATGGTCTGAGTCAGAAAAAAAACCATTGTACCGATTGGATCAAGATGACGAATAGGGTTAAGGGTAAGGCGTCCCATAAGCTTTGCAGTGGGATCACCGAGGCGATAAGCCACCCATCCGTGGGCCATCTCGTGCACGGTAACGGCAAGAAGTATGGGTGGCGTGAGTATTGCGAATCTCTGAATAATAGCAGCAAAATCCATAATTTTTCTAATATACTACAATGAGGTACAAAATCCAAAATAAACTCTGTGATCATTTCGGCTTGTCGGTTATGGTTAATCATTATCCACTGGGGGTCTGAATAGGAAAACTAACTGAAAACATAAAAGGAGAAACAGATGAAAAAATGGAGACGGATTGCGTATTTACCATTAGCATTACTGATTTTTTTTACCATATCAACGGCGGCTTACGGCGATCTTTACTGGGAATCCGAGAGTGTTAGTGAGGGGCTACCTGCTGGTTTACCCAGTAATTTGCCTAAACAAATGCTCGATCAGTTCAATAAAGCTGAGACAATTAAGCACTATCTTACTTCATATGCTTACCGTACGGATACAAGTGATGGCATAATGATAATTGAATATAATACTATGACGATGTATCATATTAACATCAAGGACAAAACCTATACAAAGGTTAATATGACATCTTTAATGGACAATGAACGTGGAAAGGGGATGGTGGAAGAGTTAGCGGAAGAAATGGAGGTAACTTCTACGAATGAAACAAAGAAAATAGCCGGATATATGTGCAAAAAGTACAATATGACCATGATGGGCAGTAACAACGAATTTTGGATTTCAAAGGATGTGAAGGGATACAAAGAATATACTGCCTTTGGCAAAAAGATGGAAAAGATGTTTGAGAAAAATCCGATGATGAAGAAAATGGGCATGGCGGGTAATTTGGATGGTTTTCCGGTCCAAACAGTGACAAATGTGATGGGTATAACGACTACAACTACCTTGAAGACCATTGAGGAAAAGGCTATGAGCAAGGATTTGTTTGAAATACCAAAAGGGTATAAAATGCTGGATCTTGAGGCCCCGCCTTATTAGGTCGCCGGAACATTAAATTGAGAGTTCGTGCGCATCATTTGTGTACCATGCCGTGCGGACTCTCTGTTTTTTCCTGCCTAACGTAACTTCTTAATAAAGCTGGGTATTCCGACAGATTCCCCCCAACTAATTCCCACGGCCTTTAAGTTATTGTGTATTTGCAAGCTTTTTGTTAAATAGAGCCGATACGTTTTGTCAGCGAGTATATTCCAAGGGAAGCAAAAAAGAATTATCACGAAAGCGCGAAAAATTGAAAACACGAAAGGGAAGTCTGTGGTTGGACGTGCCAACCGGACTTTTAGGTTTTTGTTTCGTGTTTTCGTGATTGATTTTGAATAGTTTCTTAACCGTATAGTTGTGAGAAATTTGAGCAATTCAAAATATGACTAGTGAAAATCGAATAAAACACATCCGCAATATAGGAATAATTGCCCATATAGATGCGGGAAAGACCACTCTTACTGAGCGTGTTCTGTTTTATACGGGCAAAACCCATAAGATGGGCGAAGTCCATGACGGCCAGGCTACCATGGATTGGATGCCCGAAGAACAGGAGAGGGGAATTACAATTACCTCTGCGGTTACAACCTCTTGCTGGCTGGGAAAAGAGATTCACATAATTGATACTCCGGGCCATGTGGATTTTACAATAGAGGTAGAGAGGTCCTTGAGAGTACTAGACGGTGTAGTTGGGGTTTTCTGCGCAGTCGGAGGAGTTGAACCCCAGTCAGAGACTGTGTGGCACCAGGCAGACAAACACAAAGTCCCAAAAATCGCTTTTATCAATAAAATGGATCGGCTTGGAGCCGACTTTTTGGGCGCTGTTGAACAGATGAAAGAACAGTTGGGAGTCTATCCACTTATCTTGACACTACCTGTTGGTTCTGAGGATTCTTTTCAAGGTGTGTTCGATCTTATTAAGGAAAAAATGGTTGTGTGGGACGAAGCAACTCAGGGAGTCGAGTTTAAAGAAAGTCCCATACCAGAAGGATATCGGCAAGAGGTATCTAAGGCCAGGGAAAATCTGCTTGAGGCCCTTTCCGGCATAGATGACACCATAATGGAAAAGTACCTGGATGAGGAAACCATAAGTGACCAGGAATTACACGAGGCCATCAGGCGGGCGTGCATTGGACTCCAGTGTGTTCCTGTTTATTGCGGTTCTGCACTTAAAAACAAGGGAGTACAGCCTTTACTGAACGGCATAATCAGATATCTGCCAAGTCCTCTGGATGTGCCACCGGTAAAAGGCATAAATCCTGTTACAGACACTGTTGAAAAACGTCTCAGTCAAGATAATGCCCCGCTTGCTGCTCTTGCTTTTAAAGTCCAGATAGACCAGGGGCGGAAGATGACTTATGTGCGTGTCTATTCTGGAAAACTAAGGGCGGGAGATGATGTATGGAACCCTGGGAAAAGGCTTAAGGAAAAGGCCGCCAGGATCTTGCAGATGCATGCCAACAAGAGAGAGAGGATCAAAGAGGCCGGAGCAGGTAACATAGTGGCTGTTATGGGTCTTAAGCATACTTCAACAGGAGACACACTCTGTGATCAGAAACACCCTATACTCCTTGAGCCAATTGAGACCTACCAGCCTGTGATCTCTGTCGCTGTGGAGCCCAAGACTATAGGACATCAAGAAAAAATAGATTCGGCTCTCAATAAGTTGTCTG
>WTCF01000101.1 GCA_013138705.1 Deltaproteobacteria bacterium | reverse complement strand
TTGCCAATCTGGAATTCGTGCAGTTCCATCCCACGTGTCTTTATCATCCTAAGGCCAAAAATTTTCTTATATCAGAAGCGCTCAGGGGAGAGGGCGCCAGGCTGCTGGACCCTGAATACAGGCCCTTCATGGAGAAATATGATCCTCAGCAGAAGGAGCTTGCCGGAAGAGATATAGTCGCCAGGGCCATAGATACTGAATTAAAGAATAGTGGAAAGGATTGTGTATATCTGGATATTAGCCACCGTTCTGCTGATTTCATCCTGGAGCGTTTTCCCAATATCTATGAGACCTGTCTGGGCTTTGGGATCGATATTACTAAGGAGCCGATACCGGTTGTGCCGGCGGCCCACTATATGTGTGGAGGGGTGATTACTGACAGCCACGGAGAGACAGACCTTAAAGGCCTTTTCGCTTTGGGAGAAACTGCATGTACTGGTCTGCATGGTGCCAATCGGCTTGCGTCAAATTCCCTTCTTGAAGCCCTTGTCGTGGCTCACCAGGCTTTTCTAAAGATCAGTGAGATATTTCCTGGTTTGAAGGAAAAATCATTTTCACAAGTGCCTCCCTGGGAAACCAGAGGAGCTGTGGATTTAAAAGAGGCGGTTCTTATCTCTCATAATTGGGATGTAATTCGGCGTCTGATGTGGAATTATGTCGGCATTGTCCGCAGCACAAAAAGACTTAAACTGGCCAGACAGCGCCTTTCACCGATTCTTGAAGAGATCCGGCAGCACTACTGGGAATATATCCTCACCCGGGATTTTATAGAACTGAGGAACCTCGCACAGGTTGCGGAACTCATCATTATTGCAGCCAGTCAGCGAAAGGAGAGCAGGGGGGGGCACTTCACCATAGACTATCCCTATAAAGACGACTGGAACTGGCGTAGAGATACAATTATTCAAAGGTTTCGAAAGGAAACGTGAATATAGGCAAACCACGGCTTTTAGGTCACAGAGTCTGGGGGTTTGCTATCCTTATTTCGATTCTTATCTTTTGGTTTTGCTGGACCTGGAGGCATGAGCTATGGTCTCTCTGGTGTGGTCTATTACAGGCATTTGAACATAGAGAGTCTGTACGAGCATATGCTCTCTCTCTGGGTCATTTGGCGCCTTTTGCCTTTATTTCACTACAGGCCCTTCAGGTCGTGATATCTCCTGTTCCCGGTGAGGCAACTGGTTTTATCGGGGGTTTTCTATTTGGGAAGTGGGCAGGTTTTTTTTACTCAACACTCGGTCTTACCCTGGGGTCTGCAATTGCTTTTTTTATATCCCGTCAGTTTAGGCGCTTGGTAAGATTGTGGCTTCTCCGTTCTCGTTTATACGACAGGTTTGAGCATCTTGTCGAGCACCAGGGGCTTTTCATCTTCTATATATTGTTCTTGCTTCCTGGATTCCCAAAGGATTTTCTTTGTTATCTTCTGGGACTGAGCCGTATGCCGTGGTTGGCCTTTCTGGTTATAGTTATATTGGGCCGTATGCCCGGAACACTGGTTCTGACACTACAAGGGGCCAATACATATGATAAAAACATAGAGGGCTTCATAAGTATTTTGTTTTTGACCCTCCTGGTATTGATACCCAGCTTGTACTACCGGGAGCGAATCTATCAGTGGGTGGAGACACATAGCCTTAAGGAATGAACGGTTACAGGAGTGACGTAAATGCGGCAAGCTTTCCTTGATTGTTTCTCAGGGATCAGCGGAGATATGTTTTTAGGGGCCCTGATTGATGCAGGGTGGCCTGAGGAAGAATTAATGTGCCTTCCGGAGAAGCTGGGCCTTGAGAATACAGCAGTTGAGGTTCAGGGAGTTAAAAGGAAAGGTATAAAGGGCATTCAAGTCAAGGTCTCAGGACCAGGACCTCATCCATTCAAGAACCTGCGGGATGTGGAGGCAATTCTTGAAAAATCTGATCTGCAACCCGGGATAATTCGGCTTTCCCTGAAGGTATTTAATCTCCTTGCCCAGGTTGAGGCCAAGGTGCATGGCTGCTTATTAGAAGAGGTCCACTTCCATGAAATTGGGGCTGTAGATACATTGGTGGATATTGTGGGGACCATCAGCGGCTTAAACCATTTTTCTGTTGGAAAGATCTGTTGCTCACCCATTCCTGTGGCCAGGGGATGGATAGATTGCGAACACGGCAGACTACCTTTGCCTGCCCCTGCCACTGCTGAGTTGTTAAAAAATGTACCGATTTATGGGGTGGATGGAGAGTGGGAGCTTGTTACACCAACCGGTGGTGCCCTGATAAAGGGGCTGGCGGATCATTTCAGGACCTTCCCCGAAATGAAAGTGGAAAAAATCGGATATGGGGCGGGTTCAAGGGATATACCTCAATGGGCCAATCTCCTTCGTATCTGGCTGGGTGAAGACCGGTCATCGGGAAAGGAATCAGTTGTAGTGGAGCTAAGGAGTTATATTGATGATATGAACCCTGAGTGGTTTGAGTATCTGATGGAGCGCTTGTTTGATGCAGGTGCCCTGGACGTGGTCATGTGTCCGATACATATGAAAAAGAATCGTCCAGGTGTTGAGATTACAGTCTTGACCACACCTGGTCATGAACATAGCCTCAGTAAGATGCTTTTTGAGGAATCCACTACTTCAGGGATACGCCTGAACAGGTGTCTGAGGTATATTTTGCCTAGAAGGAATGGTATGGTTCCAACCAACTGGGGTAATGTGCGAGCCAAATTGATCACAAGGCCGGATGGTCGGTCCACAATTTCTCCTGAGTACGAGACCTGCAAAGAAGTGGCACGCCGGTTCAATGTCCCTTTAGGTACGGTTTATCGGGCTGTAAGCCAGGTGTCGGTTGAAGATTTCATAGATGAAGAAGGATCTGTCGTGCCTCAAGATTCAGGCGCTCACTCTTAATTTTGGCTCCTGCAAGTGGCTCCCAAGATTTTGAATTTCAAAGATAGATTAGTCCTATTTCTGGCAAGCGGACTATTTCTGGGGTTGATCCCCTTTGCCCCGGGTACATTCGGAAGTCTCCTGGGCATTCCTCTCCACTGGCTATTCAGTCATCTTCCAATTTCCATGGGAATATGTTCTCTTGGATTTGTTATCCTGATATCTGTGTGGATCTCAAGCAGGGCAGAGCTTTTACTTGGAAATAAAGATCCGTCTCAAATAGTGATAGATGAAGTGGCCGGCATGGTAGTGGCGCTTGCGGGCGCCCCCTTTGAACCTTCTTTAATTATAGTTGCTTTTATATTTTTTCGTTTTTTTGACATCTGGAAGCCTTTTCCAATAAGATATATAGATAAATCTTTCCCCGGGGGATGGGGTATTGTGCTTGATGATGTTGTAGCCGGCGTAATGGCAAATTTGGCATGGAGACTGTGGGATTATATGGAAATTCTTGGACTTTCAAGGTAATTAGTCATGCATGGTGAAATTATAGCTATAGGAGATGAACTTGTATCCGGCAAGGTATTAAATACCACTGCCAGCTTTGCAGCCAATAAGCTCTTTTTTGCTGGTTGCCAGGTGACCCGGATCACATCCATTGGTGATGATCCCGATGATATTGAAGAATGTCTGCTGGCAGCAATTAAGAGATCAGAATACGTTATCATCACAGGCGGGCTTGGTCCGACTACTGATGATATAACAAACGAGGTGACAGCCAAGGCCTTAGGGCGTCCCCTGGTCTTGAATGAGATGATTTTAGAGAAGATCAGGAGGGCGAAACAGCGGTTTGTCAATCCTGTTTTTTTGCCGGAAAAGTTGGCCTGGTTACCTGAAGGTGCTGAAGTCCTGAATCCCGAAGGTCGTGCTGCGGGATATCTCCTGGTCCACCAGGATACCCCTCTTTTTTTTCTGCCGGGAGTGCCTGGAGAGTTGGAAGATCACATGGTTCAGCGGGTTATCCCCAGGCTTAGCAAGTTTATTTCCAAAAAAATAAATATAAGACAGCAGACCTTCAAAGTCTTTGGCCTATCAGAGACAGAGATAAACGCCCTTTTTGAAAAGCTGGAATCCAGCCGGGACGGCTTGAGCATTGGTTATTATCCCAACTTTCCCGAAGTCAATGTAACTGCCACTATAAAGGGCTTGAATCCGGAAAAAGTTACTGAAGTTTTTCATATGGCATGTAACACCATAAAACAACTGCTGGACAAACATGTAGTTGCCGTCAATGATGAAACTCTTGAGGAAATAGTGGGTAAACTTCTGCTGGAAAAAGGTGGTGTTCTTTCCCTTGCGGAGTCATGTACAGGTGGTCTGGTAAGCCAACGGGTGACCAGCATTTCCGGCAGTTCCGGGTGGTTTGAAAGGGGAATAATTACCTATAGCAACAAGTCAAAGGAAGATCTCCTTGGGGTCTCTCGCGAGACATTATCCCTCTATGGCGCAGTGAGTTCCCAGACTGCCGTGGAAATGGCAGATGGTGTAAAACGCTTGGCCGGTACAGGCTATAGTCTTGCTATTACCGGTATTGCCGGTCCATCCGGAGGTACTACTCAAAAGCCTGTGGGCACAGTCCATATTGCTTTATCAACCCCTGAACGGACAGTAGCCGAGCAATTCCGATTTGCCGGAACAAGACACATGATACAGACATTGGCAGCGGAAACTGCTCTTGATTTGCTGAGACTATATTTAAGTTATGGTACGTACTTTCCTGGCAATAGACCTGCCGGGCACACAGCGTAAGATACTCGAAGAACATCAGGGCCGGTGGAAGTCCGCCAAGGCGGATGTGAGGTGGATCTATCCGTCCAATATGCACCTGACACTCAAATTTCTGGGTGAAATTCAGGAATCAAGTAAGGAGAGCGTGATAGCTGCCTGCAAAGAGGTCTGTTGCCTTCACAGGGGTTGTTCTTTGTTTTTAAATGGTACGGGCATTTTTCCAAACCTTAGACGGCCCCGGATACTGTGGATCGGAATCGGAGGTGAAACAGATCTTCTGTGCAAACTGCAAAACAGTATTGAAACAGCCCTGGAGGAAAAGGGCTTCCCACGGGAAGACCGTGCCTTTACGCCTCACCTGACTGTAGGACGAGTCCGTTCTCCCCGTAGGCTTTCACGGCTTCTTGAGGTATTTTTAAAGGATAAGATCGTAATTGAGCCTTTTACAGTAGAAAAAGTAATAGTATACAAAAGCCGGCTAACTCCCCGTGGACCTTTATACAGTCCTTTGGTCAGATGCCCCTTATGGACTAATGAACATCGAACATCGAACGTCCAACATCGAATGTTGAATGGGAAAAGATAAAGAAACAGAGGTCAGAAGCCAGAAGTCAGAAGTCGGAGGTCGGAAAAACAGCAACCAAATATTCCTGAACCTTTATTTCTCATTTGGTGTTTGTTTTTCATTCGACGTTGGACGTTCGATGTTCGATGTTCGACGTTCATCTTTTAATATAACCTGTGAACGTCTAACTTATCTGATGCAGGCTGCCCTAATCTGTTTCAGATCTGTATCTCCCCTTAAGACCTTTTGTATGCCGTCCTGTTTCAGGGTCGACATTCCATGCTTCATGGCACACTCCCGTATCTCTCCCACGGGGCGTTTTTCCTGAATGAGCTTTTTGAGACCATCATCTGACACCAGTAGTTCGTGGATTGCAAGCCTGCCTCTGAAGCCGGTCCTGTTGCAATGTTGGCAGCCCTTTGGCCGATAAAGTGTTATTTTATTTAGGTCTGATAGCTCTAAAGGTTGAGTTGGATGATACCCGTACTCGTGTAAAATATGTTTTTTCTCGTGGTCATCAGGGTGATAGGCCTCGCGGCACTTGGGACAAAGTCTTTTTACAAGCCTCTGTGCCAAGACCCCCAAGAGGGCGTCAGCAAAGTTGAATGGGTCCATTCCCATTCCTAAAAGCCTTGTAACTGTCTCAGGGGCGGAATTGGTATGGAGGGTTGAAAAGACCAAATGACCCGTCAGGGATGCCTCTGTTGCGGTTGTAGCAGTTTCTTCGTCTCGAGTTTCGCCGATCATTATCACATCCGGATCTGCCCTTAAAAAGGCCCTGAGAATCCGGGCAAAAGTCAGGCCGATACCGGGTTTCACCTGCACCTGGCGCAATCCGTCCTGCATGATTTCTACAGGATCTTCCGCTGCCCAGATTTTTTTCTCAGGCCGGTTTATATAGCCAAGTGCAGCATGCAGGGTAGTTGTTTTTCCTGATCCGGTAGGACCAACTGCCAATATCAGCCCGTAAGGCAACTGCAAAAGCTGTTTTAGCTGCTCCAGGTTTTGATCAAGGAGCCCTATGCGATCAATCGGCATGGCCTCGGAAGAGCCCAGTAGCCTGAGTACGATATCTTCGTTGCCTTCAGTTGTGGGGAGTGTGGCTACACGTAATTCCAGGGTCTTACCAGAGCGAGTCTTGAACTTTATTTTTCCGTCTTGAGGTAGGCGTTTCTCGGCAATGTCAAGGTTGGACATAATCTTGATTCTGGAAATCATGGCCCGCCTGTAGTTATACGGAACGGTCTGATAACGCATGCAATCGCCATCGATCCTGAAACGGACCAGGGCTCCCCGTTTGCCTGTCAAGGATTCAATGTGAATATCAGAGGCCCTGCGCTGATAGGCATCCTCTATGGTTTTATTGGCTATCTGTACTACTACGCTATCAGCATCTGATGCTAAGCCATTATCCTCTTCCTCTAATTCCGTATCCTCATCAACCACTTCCAGTTGCTCAAACACGTCATCATCAGATCCCCCTGCGGAATATTTCCCATAGAAATAGTCTATGAATCTGTTGATATCTTCCTTTAGGGAAACTGCAAATTGAAAGCCTTTGGCCTTAAGGACCCTTCTTATATTGTCTATCTTTGCTAAGTCATGGGGGTTATCCAGTGTAACTATAAGAGTCCCTAATTTTTCGCGAATCGGGGCACAGGAATTGGTCCTGAAAAAATGTTCTTTGATACCGCGCACGCAAGATGGTGTGGTTCCTACTTCCAGTTCGTCAAATTCCACAAAGGGGCATCGATAGTATTCGCTGAGGGAGCGGCCAAGCTCTGTCTTGTCTAAGCCAAACTGACTTAGCAGGATACTTTCTATGGATTTTTTTCCCTGTTTGGCCAGTTCTTTGCTCCTTTTGAGTTGTTCTTCAGAGAGGAACTGATTACGAATCAGATAATAGAACCGGCCATATTTCTGCGCTGTTTGGGAAAGTCCCTCAAGCCTCTGTTTGGCGTTTCTAAAGGCGGGATCAAGGCGGATGATTTGTTCCAGAGCCTCAATGGCCTTGGGCACCGCGCCTGTTCGTTCATGGGTAAGTACCAGTTGATATAGTACATCCAGACGTTCATCCTTGGACAGTTGCGTGTCCTCAAGCGCCTCCTGTAAATATTCAAGGGCCTCAAAGGGCGTATCCAGCCGCAGATATGATTCTCCAATTTTTGCTCGAATTATTCCCGGCCTGTATTCTGTTTCAAGTAAGGCTTTAAGCTCCTCTATGGCCTCTGAATGAAAACCCGCATCCATCAGGCCTATACAACTGTTGAATTGATTGTCCTGATATTCTTTAAGGTCTTCGGGCTTAAGATCTTCAGGGCTGGTGGTGGAATCCGTTTTTCCTGACGGGACTGTTTCCATGCCATCAACCTGAAGTCTTTTCAGGCGGGACTCTACTTCAGTATGGAGGGGATGGGACTTATCACCTGTCAGTTCCAGAAGCTCTAAACAAATAAGACGAGCTTCTTTATTAAGACCTTGACTACAGTAAAGATCGGTTTCTGCCAACCTGGTTTTAATTAAATTGTCTGAAGTTGAAGTGAGATTATTCATTTGTCAGTGTATTTAAGAGGCTTTCCAGCGTTGCCACGGATATTTGTTTGTTCTCTATCTTCAGGTTGCCGACCCATGGTCCATTACTCTTTGCGGACGGTTCCCAGGAACACTCAGGTGTTACAGAAATGGTCTCTAAAGGGGTGTCCAGCATAAGAACCAGTCCTTTATCCGCATGGGACAGGACTAATACAATCGGATTGTCTGAGGGCTGAGAGTAGTTGACAGGTGAAATCGATTTTTGTAGTACCGGAAACTCAAGTTTTATAAGCTGTGATTCTTCCTGATTCGACAATTCCCCTTGCATCAATGGCTGAAGCTTTGTCCATGGCCAGGTCTTGAGCCTTTTTAATTTAAAGGTTTCCAGCTTATTAATGCCTTTCTTGGCCCGCCAGGGAGCAGTCCCGGCAAATGCTACATCTTCAGGGACAAATGCCACTTGCTTCTGGTCCCATTGGGCAATTACAAGTTCATGCCACGGGCAGGATATGGTCACTGAGGGTGTTTTTTCTTTTTTATCAATTTCTATGGTGATGTCTTCGGTTTGTTGAGCAGCATAATCACGCACATCAACTGATGGCTCGTAATCGCCGGTTAAGGCCTTTTCCAATATTTCCTTTTGTTTTTCAAGCCTGCTTTTAACATTTTGCTGAAAATGATGTAGCTTTTCCATCCCGGGAGTCCGGGCAAGGAGCTTTTCAACTGGTAAAATATAACCTATACAGTCATCAAGGACTTTGATATGGAATTTGACTGCATCTACGAGCACCGGGTGTTCAGGAGATTCCGGCTCAAGATCATTAACATCCTCAACAAGGCGTTCTGAAACCGCCTCCTCGGACACTTCGTGGGCAACCTCAGGCACTGCCATGTCTATGGCTGATTCAAGCTCTTTCTTGGCGGATCTCAAGAGTTCCTCTTTAGCCTTTGGGTCCTGTTCCTCGTTCCAAACAAGGTTTTTTAAACTGTCAAGGCCTTTCTGCAGGGCTTCAGGCCCGGAAGTGGGCACTTTTTCAGGATTGTCCGCCATCCCTTCAAGGATCCTTATTATAAGATTGAACAGTTCGTGGAGATCTTTGTCTGCCTCTATCTTTGGATTTTTCCGGATTGTCTCTATCAGGTTTTTGGCTGATACTACGTGTGTTTGACTGACCTCCCACTCCAGGGTCAACAACAGCTGATTGAGTTGGCTGAACTGTTGTTCCAGATTGACAGCCTTGGTCTCTTTCTCTTCAAGCTCCAGTTCCAGTCCTGAATCTAATTCCAATATCTTTTCGTCAGTGGTAATTTTTATTTGTTGAGCAGGAGCTTCCAGCTCTCTGGTATCTGAGGGCTGGATTTCTTCAGGATGCTTTTCTTCCTGGTCTACAACCTGAAAAGACGGCCTCTGATCTGTTTTGTCTTGCGATAAATCCTTCACTTCACTAGTTAAGGGATCTATTTCTATCTGTCGTGATGCACTAAATAGTTCGTCAATAGTACTTTCTACGTTTTTAGTGAAGTTTTTGGGATCAGGGATTTTTTGTGTCTGATCCATGGCTGTTCTCCTTGAATATTTTTTATTTCAATAACAAGCCTGAGAGTATTTCCTCAGTGACTTGTTAAAAGATGCTTTGTTGCCACGTAGTGAACGGTCCTTTTGCTTATTTCTTTCAGGGTTTCAAAGACCCCTATGCCTTTAGTAGCTGCTGCTTCAAAAATTTTTGTCTTAAGTTCTCTGTTCAAATCTGTTTCAAGCTCTTCTTTAGTCAGTGTGGGTATAGGTGTCGGCACTAGGTCGCATTTGTTAAATTGAAGAATAATCGGGATTTCTTCCAGAGTTAGATTGTGCTCAAGGAGATTGCGGTGCAGATCTTGGAGGCTTTCTATGTTTTTTTCATGACGTACCTTAAGATAGTCAGCAACAAAGACCAGACCATCCACACCCTTAAGAACCAGTTTCCTGGTTGCTTTATAAATTGTCTGACCAGGTACAGTGTAAAGCTGGATTCTTATATCAAAGCCATTTATTTTCCCCAGATTTAAAGGAAGGAAGTCAAAAAAAAGTGTCCTCTCTCCTTTTGTCTCAATGGTCAACATTTTGCCACGGGCTTTATTATTCATGGCATTATATATGTAGAGTAAATTGGTGGTTTTCCCGCATCGTCCGGGACCGTAGTAGACTATTTTGCAGTGTATTTCTCTTTTGCCGAGATTTATTAGCGCCATATTTAATTATTTTTGACCAAATGCCTTTTCTATGGTTTTTGCTAGTTGTGCTACTCTCAGCCTGATCAAGCCCAGAGAGACATTGTCTCCGAAAATTGTTACCAGGATCAAATCAGTGCCTATTCGTGCAACGTGTATGCTGTCTTTTTTCCCTTTGTGAAACAGGAGTGCAAAGTCGTCTTCTCCTATCAACTTTGCAATCTGTGAACTGGCGCCAAAGTTAGCTGCTGCCAGCGCAGCAAGAGATGTAGTGTCCATGTTGTGGGTTTTGTGCCCGCAAGCAACTACTATATTGCCCGCCTCATCAATCAGGAGTACATTATTAACGCCTGCCTTAATAAGGATGTTTTCTATCTGTATTCTGGTTTCTTCCAGGACTGAGGTGGTCAGCACTAAATCAGCCAAGGCTTAAACTCCCCGAAAAAAAAAGGCCATTCTGTATCAAAGACGCATAAACTCTCAAATTAGACTCCCGTATTAAATACTCTAAAGCCTTTATCGACCAAATCATTTCATATGTTAAGGATTTCTGTGGCGGGCATGTTTTTTCTGATCGCAGAAATTGTATCAAGACATTAAACTCAGCGGTCGATAAACAACTTATAGCCAGATTGAAGTGTTGGATTCCAGGGAGAGCCAGGGGGTACTATGAATCAGTTTGATCAGGAAATTTTGCAGAATTTTGTTGTTGAAGTCGAGGGAAACCTCCAGGAGATGGAATTAAACCTGTTGCTATTAGAACAGGAGTCTCACAACTCTTCTTTTCTGGATGAATGTTTTCGTAATATGCAAAGTATAAAAGGTGCAGCGGACCATGTGGGCCTTGAACAAATAGCCACACTTGCCCATAGTATGGAAAATCTGTTTGATAAGGTCCGCCAGGGTAGTCTGGTCTTTACAGAAGATGTTGTTAACCTGGTTTTTTCAAGGCTGGATCGATTGCAGAAGCTGGTGCAAGAAGTAGCAGAGAAGAATGCAGCATTAAGCAGTGTATCAGACAATGTTGAAGATCAGAACGCCATACTCTTTGATTCACGGTCGGAGAAGGTCGATTCTGACACACGTGAAGCAACTCCCGGCCATGATTCAGGATTACCGGATCGACAGGCCCGGAATGCGATAAAGGCTACGGATGGAGCAATTACTCCTTTGTTCTCAAAAGAGGTATCCGAGCCTCTGGCCAATGTGCCTGACTGGCCTGAGGAGAAATGGTTGTCTGCCAGTCAGGATGCAATAAAAAGCCTAAGGGCCTTTGCAAAATATATGGATTACGGTGAGGTTGCGGCAGCTCTTGACGAGTGGGAAGAGAGACTGGTCGAGGCCCTTTCAACAAGCTACGGCAGCAATAGTTTTGATCCGGGACCATTGAAACAGATCTGGTTGAGGCTGGTAGATCTGCTTCCCGGGCTTGTTGGTGATGATAAGATGGTCGAAACTGGAAATTCGAAATTCGAAATCAGGTAATGCATCTGCATCTTTGTGTTTTTCCCCGTCCTATTTAACTTAAGAGGTCTCTCACCTTCCTGGCAAGGCTTTCGGCATCAAGGCCCTGAACGCGATACAGGTCATCCGGCTTGCCTGAAGAACCATAATGTGTCACTCCAAGAGTGATGAGCTGCTGGTGTGTGCCTGCCGCTATAAGTTCCTGCGCCACCATGGCCCCCAGACCTGTGCGAGCCACATGGTCTTCAACCGTTATGAGGGGCCCTTTCTTGGCCGCCTCGAGTATTGATTCTTTGTCTATGGGCTTGAGTGAGGCCATGTTGAGCACCCCTGTTGACAGGCCCTCTGAGTCAAGAATTGACCATGCTTCGAGAACATGGGATGTGACTGAGCCATAGGTGAGGAAAGTGGCCTTATTCCCCTGTCTCAACCAGTCTGCCTGCCCGGGCCGAAACACATAGTTTGCATCGAAAAACGGTTTCCCATCCTCTGTGGTAATAATTGACAACTTGGACCTTCCCATACCAACAAAGACATTGCCAGGATTGGTGGCCACATGACGGATTATTCTGTCAGTTTGATTTGGATCTGCCGGCATGAATATGGAGAAGCCAAAGAGGTTGTTGAAAAGTCCCACATAGTCGATACTTTGATGGGTCGGGCCATCTTCTCCCACGTCCAGTCCTACGTGAGTAGACACAATTTTAAGGTGGGTTTCATTGAGATCATTTAAACGGTGCTGGTTGTAAGTCTCTGCTGCGGTAAAGACCCCAAAGGTGCTGAAGAAGGTGGCCAATCCCTCTCTGCTCACTGCTCCGGCGCAGGTAGCTGCGTGGTGCTCTTGTATGCCTGTCTCTATGAAGGCAGTGGGGGAAACATGGTGAAACCCCTGCATCTTTACTGATCCTTCCAGATCACAGCTAAATCCTACGATCTTTGGGGTGGAATCCTGAACATTGTTCCTTTGAGCCAGATCCTTTAATGCTGCGCCGTATGCAGAGCGGCAGTCTGTTTTGGTCTCAATGCCGTAGACAATGGGTTCTCCAGCGTCAATAGATGGGAAGTCTGCCTCTGGTATTTTGCATGGTCCCTTTATTTTGTGTTCATCCCTGTTTTTTGACCAGAGGTCAAGTAGGTCCTTATCTTGTCCCAGTTCTCTCAAAGCCGCCTCGGCATCATCTTTTGGCAGCGGAGACCCATGATACTTTGCCTTGTCTTCCATAAAAGAGATGCCTTTTCCCATGACAGTACGCATGACCATAACCGTGGGGCGGCTGGACGTAAGGCCGTCATGTACCCATGCCCTTTTCAGGGCCTGGAATATGGTCTGGAAATCATGGCCGTCCGGTACATACAATACATTCCAGCCTGCGGCAGCATATTCATCCCTTACATGGACCGGCATGACATCTTCAGTGGAACCTCCAATCTGGAGGTGATTCCTGTCGACTACACCGATCAGGTTTCCTTGCCCGAATTTTGTTGCAAAACGTCTGGCTTCAGCTACCTGTCCCTTCTGCTGTTCTCCGTCGCCCATAAGGACGATTGTTTTGCCCGGCCGGCCAAGGAGATTTTGGGCAAGACATATGCCTGTACCTACTGAAAGTCCCTGGCCTAGATTTCCAGTATTCCACTCAATTCCCGGCATGGTTTGTTCTACGTGGCCGGCACAGGGTGAACCGGCACGACGAAACTCGGTAAGGAAATCTTCCTCTGAAAAATAACCAAATTCAGCGAGTACGCTGTATACACACGGAGAGATATGCCCGATGCTCACGACTACGCGGTCACGGTCCGGCCAGCGGGGTTCTGCCGGACGATGTTTGATTGTGCTGTAAAGGACAAGCAGGGTGTGCAGGGAGGAAAGAGAGCCACCTGGATGACCACTTTTTGCAAGGGTAGTGGAAAGGATAATGCGCGCGGCACATCTGTTCCACATGGTCTGTAGCTCAGAGATCTGTTCTTGTGTAAGTTCGTTTTGTTTTTCTATATCTATGTGAAACATAGGCCAATTCAAGGTTCAGGGTTCAGGGTCTATTTCTTATCCTTTTTGCTCTTGGATTTTACCTCGTTATCGTAGGCTTTTATGACTTCGTCCGTGATATCGACATTAGAGGCATTAAAATATATACCAAGCATGTTTTTTTCCAGAATGAGCGTGTATCCACCTTCCTCACCAATACGGGTCACAACCTTTTCAAGTTCCTTGAGTACCGGCTCCATACTTTTGGATTCTGCCTGGCGCATTTCAAACTGGGCATCGTCGCCTTGATCTTTAAAATCCCGAAGGGCCTTCTTATATTCGCGTTCTTTTTCTGCCTTGGCATCCTCATTCATCAAAGGGCCCTTTTTTTCAATGTCTTCCTTAAAGGCCTTCAACTCATCTTGTTTAGCCCTGAGTTGTTTCTGGAGGCTTTCAAATTTATTATTGAGCTTCTCCATAGCCTTTTGGCCGGCTACGGATTTTCGTACCACTTTTTGCATATTGATGACAGCTATCTTTACCTGTGCGGCTTCTCCAGCAGTTACACTACAGCACAGGACCGCGGTCCACAGAAAAATCAGCAGCACAGGTATTAAGCTTAGGCGACCTTTCATAAGGCAATCAATACCTCCCGAGCCTTTTCATAACTCCCATGTCCTGTCATATGGCTCTGTACGCTTTGCCATTGAACAAGATTAAGGATTTTTTCAAAAGGCACTTTTGCAAAATAATGACCACGGCGTCGCTATGCAACGCGTGGTCAAAGTTTCCTGGGATAATCAAAACCTTTTAGACTACTTTATGACAACTAAGTCATCTCTACGATTTTTTGCCCATGCATCCTCGTTTTGCTCCGGATCCAGAGGCCGTTCCTCACCAAAGCTCACAGTTCCTATACGATCCGGGTTTACACCCAGATTGACAAGATATGCCTGAGCGCCTTTTGCCCTTCTTTCCCCAAGGGCCAGGTTATACTCATTGGTACCGCGATCATCACAGTTACCCTGGATTTCGATCATGACCTCCGGATGATCAAGCAGAAACAGAGCATTCTCTTCCATTACGGGTTTCATGTCGTCACGGATGTTGAAACGGTCAAAGTCAAAGTATACGGGATGCATGGGGGCGCTGGTTCTGCCCTCAGAGATAGCCTCTCCAAAGCCGGCAGCAGTGCCCATAGCTTCGCCTGGGATTTCCATCTCACCCATACCAACTTCAGCAATACCGGGCATTCCTTCAGGCCCTATGGCCGATTCCCCGATCTGCTCAGTGACAAGTACTTCTCCCTCTCCGCCTCTTACCGGTTTTTTGCCACACCCGGCAAGAAGTCCCAGGCTCAATATCGAGATCAGTGCCAGCAAACAAATTTTTACTCCCATATTTCCCCAATACATAGACGCCTCCCGCAAAATGGTTTTTTGTCGCACCATGCAACTACAATTGAATTACACTTGGAATCCACAGATCGTGCTCCACTTTAGCAGAGGAGAAACAAAATTCAACCTGTTTTATTTACCAAATAAAAATCTGAATACTGATAATTTAGGAGTTGCGAATTGAGGAATTGAGGAATTGAGGCCAATTTGGTGCCACTGATATATGATTTTATACCGTTTACGATTCCCTCGGCCACGCGGTCCAGATAGCGGTCACTTTTGAGGCGCTCTTCCTCTTTCCTGTTACTGATAAACGATACTTCAACAAGAACAGAAGGCATCCTTGCACCTATCAGGACAAAGAATGGGGCCTGTTTGACTCCTTTGCTTTTTACATTTCGATATTTTTTTCTGAGGTTCTTTACAACTTCCCTCTGCACATAACCTGCCAGGCGTGAGGACTCCTCGACCTTGGTGTTTTTCATTATGTCGTTGAGGATGTTTTTGAGATCCCCTATGCTTTTAGTAGATGTAGCATTTTCTCTGGCTGCCACCCTCATGGCCTCTTTATCCAGGGCAAAGTTTAAAAAGTAGGTCTCAACTCCCCTGGCTCTCTTGTTGGGAGCTGCATTTGCGTGAATAGACACAAAGAGATCGGCCTTTTTGGCGTTGGCAATGGCAGTCCTTTGTGTAAGTGGCAGAAATCGATCTCCGTTCCTGGTCAGGATAACCTGGCAGCCAAGGTCTTTTTTAAGTCGTGAAGCCACTTTTTTCGAAATCTTGAGCACAACGTCTTTTTCCCTCAGGCCGGTAGGCCCGATAGCCCCCGGATCCTTTCCGCCATGGCCTGCATCTATCACCACTCGTTTTACGCAGAGGCCTAGCTGTTGCGTGAGAGAAAGGTCACCACCTTTTAATTGGTCCCTGGTCTTTTTATATATTTTTGAGGACTGGGGAGGACAGGAAGCCCTCTGGAAGTAGTTTTCTCCAAATGCGTCCACCACCACCCTGAAGGGGTCCTCAAGGTAAAACATTTTGGTCTTATGGGTCTTCCTGAGATCAAGTACCACCCGGACTGTATTACGGTTGAACTGGGCTACTCTCACCCCTTTGAGCAGCCCGTCCTGTATAGAGATGTTGTTTTTGAGGTTTTTCCCTATACGGGCCGGCTTAAGGTCTAAATAAACACGTTCCGGAAGATGCTTGGCCTTATTAGCAGGAAGATATCCCTTCTTAAAGGATACAGGGCCTGCCGTGTCAATTACTACCCTGGTGTAGTCTGAAGCGGACCAATGCCTCACCTCCCGCACAGTGGCAGGTTTTGCACCTGGAGCAATCCTCGGGCTGGAAAGGCCGGCGGGTCCTTTTTCCTTCTCATAATGTGTTGTCTGCTTTAAAGATTTTGTTTTCTGCCGCTGCTTAGGACCTAAGATTTTCAGCTTGTTTCTGGCAATCCTGGCCTTGTCTCTTTTAGGGTACTCCTTAACTATCTTTTCCCAGGCCTCTCGGGCCTTTCCGGTATTTCCAGTACGCTTGTAAAGCTCGCCAAGGGCGTAGAGGGCGTCATCTGCCAGGCGGCTTTTAGGGAATCTCTCAACCAGGACCTGATATCGCTCGATGGCTTCCCTGATGTCCTTTCCGGCTCCTGAATATCCATATAATTCACTGTAGCAACGGGCCATCATAAAGAGGGCCTTTGGGGCAACCTTCTTGTCATTGGGATAAGTGAGGTAGACTTTCCTGAATTTCCTAATTACCCGGACCCATTCTGTCCTGTGAGTGCGGAGCCGGGAATTCCTGGCAAGGCGATCGTATTCGGATTTGGCCTGACGATAGGTGTATTCAGCTCTGCCGGGCTTTGCGTGGGCAGAGTCCAGGGCAATTAGCAAGAATGTCCCTGATAGGAAAACAATGATAAACAGGGATAGAAAAAACCGTAGCCGGACGCAGTTATGCTCAGATAATAACAGGCTCATGGTTTCAAGAATCCGCGCTTTTTTGTGTTCATCTGCGGTTTCATGTTGTTTTCTTATTTCTTTTCTGCCATAGATTTGAGCTCTGCTAAGTAGTTAATGGCTTCAAGAGGTGTCATATTATTGATATCGGCGGAGAGTACCTTTTCTCTGAACTCAGCCCCCTGATCAATGACAAGTGGTAGGGGCATCTGGGCCGGATGCTGCTGCTTGGGCCTCCTTTTCCCTACAGGACCGGCAGGAATTTCCTTTTTGTCCTTGGAGGTCTTCTTTTCAATACTTTTCAGGATCTCCTTGGCCTTTTTTATTACTGACTCAGGCACACCGGCCAGGGCAGCAACCTGGATTCCGTAACTGCGACTGGTGAACCCATCCACCAGCCGTCGCAAAAAGACTATCTGATCCTCCCACTCTTTAACAGCTATATGCATATTGCGCACCCTGTCGTGCTTTTTTGCCAGGTCTGTGAGCTCATGATAATGGGTGGCAAAGAGAGTTTTTACTCCCTTTTTGTCTTTGTACAATAAATTTTCCGCCACTGCCCATGCGATGGCAAGGCCATCGTAAGTGCTTGTCCCCCGGCCTATCTCGTCCAGGATTACAAGGCTTTGGCTTGTGGCGTTATGCAGGATGTTTGCCGTCTCATTCATTTCCACCATGAACGTACTCTGGCCCCTGGTCAAGTAATCTGTGGCACCTATCCGGGTGAATATCCGGTCCACTACACCTATCTGTGCCTCATCTGCCGGGACAAAGCTTCCCATCTGAGCCATTAAGACAATAAGGGCGGTCTGCCTAAGGACCGTGGATTTACCAGCCATGTTCGGCCCGGTTATAATCAGGAGTTGAGAATTGCGGTGGTTCAGCTCCACGTCGTTTGGAACAAAACCTTCCTTCAGGGTATATTCTATAACCGGATGTCTGCCTTGGCGAATGCAAATTCCCATTTCATGATCCAGCTTCGGTCTCACGTAGTTATAGCGTTCAGCCGCCTCTGCAAGGGAAGACAGGCAGTCTATCCTTGCCAGTGCAGCAGCAGTCTTCTGTAGGCGAGTTCCTGCTTCAGCTACTTGAAGCCGGATCTCCAGGAACAGCCCGAATTCAAGGGCCAGCCTCTGGTCCTGGGCAGTGAGGATCTTCGACTCTATCTCCTTTAGTTCCGGAGTAATATAGCGTTCTGCTGCCACAAGGGTCTGCCTCCTGATGTAATTATCAGGGACAGTGTCGGCCCGGGCCTTTGAAATCTCAAGGTAATAACCAAAGACTTTGTTAAATCCGACCTTGAGAGATGGGATGCCGGCCCTCTCCCGTTCTCTGGCTTCCAACCCGGCGATAAAAGACCTGCCATCTCTCTGAATATGAATGAGTTCATCAAGTTCTTTGTTGAATCCCTCCTTGATGAGTCTGCCCTCTCTGAGAAGTACCGGGCAGTCATCTCTTATGGAACGGCTTATGATATCTGCTATGTCCTGCAAGGGATCCAAGTCTATGTGAATTTCAGCCAAATCCCCTTTTTTATCTTTTTTTAAAGAGGGAATTTGCAAAAGACTCTCAAGGGCATTTTTTATCCCCGGTATTCGAGTAATGGATTGCTTGAGGGCCAGGAGGTCCCTCCCACTTGCAGTGCCAAGGACTGTCCTGGCCACGAGTCGTTCAATGTCATAAACCCGTCGCATCTCCTTTCTTAAATTCTCTCGAACCAAAGGATTTTTTTTGAGAATTTCCACGGCAGACAGCCTGCCTTGTATTTCAGCAATATCTCTTGAGGGATACAGAATCCACTTTTTGAGAAGACGTCCTCCCATGGGAGTTACAGTAAGGTCCAGAACGTCCAGCAGAGTACCTTGACGGCCACGGTCCAAAGAGTTTGACAGCAGCTCCAGGTTCTGTTTTGTGGCCTCATCTATGATGAGGTGATCGCTCAGGCGATAAGGTTTTAGATGGTTTATATGAGATGCCTCGCCCTTTTGGGTCTCAGAAGCGTACGATAGAAGCGCCCCTGCCGCCCCGATGCCGGAACTAAGCCCTGCGAGCCCGAAACCATCCAGGGAAAGGGTCCTTAAATGCTCCTGAAGGTCTGTTTTAGCCCTGTCATATTGCCACCATACGTCCGGCCTGAAGCTCAGAAAGGTCCCCGGGATGGCCTGTTTCACCCGGACAACAAGTTGTCCTTCCTGCCGGCTCTCCGGCAAGAGGACTTCCGCAGGCTCCAGACGGAAGAGTTCTGTAAGGGCATCTTCCTCCCTGAAAAGTTCGGTCACCCTGAATTCTCCTGTTGAGATGTCAAGACAGGAGAGTCCCCACGGGTCTTTGGTGCTTCCGGGATTTATAGAAATCAGGAAATTGTTGGTTTTGGCTCCTATGCTCCCTTCTGTAGTGATGAGTCCGGGAGTCATCACCCGGATCACTTCCCTTTTGACTAACCCTTTGGCTTTTTTGGGGTCTTCTACCTGCTCACATATTGCCACCCGGTGCCCGGACTGCACGAGCCTGGTCAGATAGTTCTCAGCCGCATGTACCGGGACACCACACATCGGGATTTTTTCCTCTTTGTGCTTGTTTCTGGATGTAAGTGTGATTTCCAGAATCCGGGAGGCTATCTTGGCATCATCCAGAAACATTTCGTAAAAATCTCCCATGCGAAAAAATAAAATTGCGTCAGGATACTGGGACTTAATGTCTCTGTATTGTTGCAACATAGGGGTGATATTTATCGTTTTATCTTTTATGTTCCGGTTCTGTGCCATTACGTGAGTATAGCCCTTTATTATTTTCTATGTTATTTCTTTATTCAAAATTAGGAAAGGGGGTTTTTTATAGGTGGAGGCAACTCCTGTGAAGTTATCTGACCACAGACCTAAGCTCAATGGCATTCTGGACTCTTTCAAACCGGATTTTGAAAAAATTGAGCAGGTGTTGAATAGGCATTTTGCTTCTCATATACCCTTTGTAAACAAAGTAAGCCAGTACATCCTTTTCGCAGGAGGAAAACGTCTAAGGCCACTACTTACCGTATGCGCGGCAAGATTATGCGGAAGAGACGATGATGCCGTGTTCGATCTTTCAGCAGTCCCGGAGTACCTCCATGCTGCCAGTCTTCTCCACGATGACGTAGTAGATGGAGGTGTGGTGCGTCGCGGCAAGTCCCCTGCCTATAAAATTTGGGGAAATAAGGCCACTGTCCTGGTTGGGGATTTCCTTTATGGCAGGGCCATTGAGCTTGCCAGCCGGTTCGGGGATACCCGCATAGCAGAAGCCATTGCAGAGACAGTCGCCCTGATGTCTGAAGGTGAGATTATACAGCTTTTACAGGCAAAGACCCCGAGCTTTGACGAGGAGACCTATCTGGAAATTATTAACAGAAAGACTGCGTCGCTAATTTCAGCATCATGTAAAATCGGGGCCCTCCTTGCCGGTGCCGGGAAGTCCGAGGTGCAAGCCCTCAGCGACTATGGCCTCTATCTGGGCCAGGCATTTCAGATGATTGACGACATCCTTGATTATACTGCAGATGCCAGTGAGTTGGGAAAGGCCATTGGGACAGACCTTGCGGAGGGAAAAATTACACTGCCCCTTGTTGTGGCCATT
>WTCF01000229.1 GCA_013138705.1 Deltaproteobacteria bacterium | reverse complement strand
AAGAAAGCTCAGACTGGATATGACCGGAGGGGGAAGCGATGCCAACATTTTCAACGCCAAAGGCCTTGCTACAGTGATTATGGGAATCGGCATGCAGAATGTCCACACCACTTCAGAACATATCAGCCTGGATGACATGGTAGCTACCGCAGAGTTGGTACTGGAGATAATAGGGAAGTGGGGGATGACTGACTATAAGCTCTAAGTTGGTATTGTTATTTTTTTTGATCCCGAAACTCCTGTCTGCACTTGTCGCTGCAGAAGTAATAGGTCTTTCCTTGCCGATTAAGGGATAAAGCATCCCTTTTAGGGCAATAGACGCCGCATACCGGATCCCGTACCAGTTCGTCTGTTATGGGTGGCTGCTCACCGGCCTGTTTTGAACCGGTTTTTAAAACCTTTCGCGATCTGAGGCCTTTCAAAAAGCCCTTTATGACATAGCAGAGTGCCAGGAAGAGGGCGAAGAACAAAATAAAGCGCACCATTGGCTAGCCCTCCTGTGTTTCTTTGTGGTTCAGTTTTCGGACTTCCGGGCTGTCTTCAGGAAGTTCGGCCAGGAGCTCCGAAACGGTTTTACTCCATGGTGCAAGCAAGAGATCCGGGGCAAGCTCAGCCCATGGGGCCAATACGAACCGCCTGGTGGAAAGACGGGGATGGGGGATGTGGATTTGGTGATTTGGTGATTTGGTGATTTGGTGATTGAAGGTCTGGATGTGCACTCCTTCCATGAAGAGCAGATCCAGGTCAATGGGCCTGTCTTCTGTTCCCAAGCGGTCTCGACCCATGGCCTTTTCAATTGCCAGCAGGTTGGAAAGCAAGTCCTCCGGGCCAAGGGCTGTAATTATCTCTGCCACGGCATTTATGAACCATTGGGATGTATTTATGTCCACAGGCTCGGTCTCATACCATTGTGAGTAGCGTAACACCTCTATTTCGGGATGGGTGGACAAAAGACCAAGGGCCTTAATACAGTTTTCAATCCTATTCCCAAGATTGGCTCCCAGGCCAATGTAGGCCGTTTTCTCCAATTTCATTAAAGAATTTCCCTAAGCCTCTTGACAACTTCTCCCATGCGCTCCTTTGATACAGTTAATGCCATGCGTACATAACCTTCACCAGAATCGCCAAAGCCGTTTCCGGGAGTACACACTATCCCGGCCTTTTCAAGGAGTAATGTGCTGAAATCCTGAGATGTATAACCCTGAGGTACCGGAGTCCAGATATAAAACGTGGCTTTGGGAAAAGGGGTGTCAAGGCCCAGATCCCGAAGGCCTGAGACCAGTACGTCCCTGCGCTCGGAATATATTTCCTGCATTTCACGAACACAGGATTGGTCACTTTCAAGGGCTGCAATGCCGGCTTCTTGAATGGCCTCAAATTGCCCGGAGTCTACATTGGACTTTACCTGTATCAGCGCACCGATCAGGTCCGGGTTTCCCACGGCAAATCCTATGCGCCAGCCAGTCATGTTGTAGGTCTTTGACAGTGAATGAAATTCCAGTCCTATGTCCCTGGCACCCGGGGTATCGAGGAAGCTCGGAGCAATGTATCCATCATATGTCATTTCGCTGTAAGCATTGTCGTGACACACGATAATGTTGTTTTGCTTTGCGAAGTTCACGACCCTGGCAAAGAACTCCGGCGGGGCCACTGCAGCAGTGGGATTATTCGGGTAATTGATCCATAGGATTTTTGCCCTTTTCAGGATATCGCCCGGTATAGAATCAAGATCCGGCAGAAAGTCGTTTTCAGCAATTAACGGCAGATAGTAGGTCTCACCGCCACTAAATAATGTACCGATATTATAAACAGGATACCCCGGTGTGGGGACCAGTACTATATCACCGGGCTCTACAAAGGCGAGAGGAAAGTGCGCTATTGCCTCCTTTGATCCTATAAGGGAGGCTACCTCGTTGGCAGGATCAAAGGACAGGTCAAACCTCTTTTTGTACCAGCCGGCTGCCGCTTTCCGGAAGGCAAGCATACCGGAAGATGAGGGATAGCGGTGATGCTGTGTCTTCTGAACAGCCTCTATCATCCGTTCCACAATAAACCTGGGTGTGGGAAAATCCGGATCACCGATTCCTAAATCAATAACATCTACACCTTTCTTCAGGGCCTCGGCCTTCATTCGGTCGAGCTCCACGAAAAGATATGGTGGGAGCTGTTGCAATCTCTCAGATTTTGTAAAAATCATGGAGAAAACCTCAAAAGACCTCAATTCATCATTCTTTAAGAAAAAAGGTTACTTCCTTTTTAAATTCAAAATTTAGAATTTAGAATTCAAAATTGTGTCTGAACGGCCTTTTCGTTCAGACACTGATTACTTGAGCCCCAACACATCTTGCATATCATAGAACCCTGCGGGCTGCTCGACGATCCAGAGGGCTGCTCTCACTGCTCCTTTTGCAAAGGTATCCCGGCTTGAGGCCTTATGCACGATCTCAATACGTTCACCTATGCCGCCGAAAAGCACTGTGTGCTCGCCGACTATGTCTCCGGCTCGAAGGGTCTGGATGCCAATTTCCTTTTTGCTCCGCTCACCAATGAACCCATGCCTTTCAAATAAACCTACCTCGTCGAAATCCCTGCCGAGGGAAGCGGCAATGACCCTGCCCAATTGAAGGGCCGTGCCGCTTGGGGCATCTTTTTTCATTCTGTGATGTGCCTCTACAATTTCAACGTCATAGTCATCACCAAGGACCCTGGCTGCGGTGTCAACAAGCTTGTAGAGGAGATTAATCCCTACACTCATATTGGGTGCGAGTACACAGGGGAAGTCCTTTGCCAGTTGCCTGATTTCGTCGAGTTCCTCCTTTCCCAACCCCGTGGTTCCTATAACTATTGGTTTTTTGTGTGAGGCTGCGATGCGGGAGTGCTTCAGGCTGGCCTCGCTAATAGTGAAATCTATGACGACATCTCCCTGATCTATTACGGAATCGAGGCTGTCTGCCACGGTCACTCCCAACGATTCGAGTCCCGCAACAGCCCCGGCATCCTGCCCGACAGCAGGGCTGTCCGGGTGTTCAAATGCTGCGCTCAGAGTGATATCTTCAGTCTTATGAATCATGTTTATGATGCGACCGCCCATACGGCCGCCTGCACCGGCTACTATGGCTCGGACCATGTTCTTCCCTCCTAGAACTTAACGCCCTTCGGGCGAGTTTAAAAAAATCTCTGACACTGATTTCACCGATTACACTGCCCTAAATCTAATCCGTGTCCATCCGTGTAATCCGTGTCTAAAAAGGAAATTCCTATACTATGAGCTTAACAGCTTATCTTACTTGACCAGCTTGAGTTCTTTCAGAACCCCTTTCAACCGCTTCTTATTGGCCTCACTCATTGAGGCCAGGGGAAGGCGAACCTCATCTGTTGGAATCTTGCCCATCATTGCAAGGGCGGTCTTGGCCGGTACGGGATTTGTCTCATAGAAAAGGGCATCAAACAGCGGGAACAATTTTAAATGTAACTGACGTGCCTTTGTGAGGTTACCCTTTTCAAATGCGTTTATCATGGCAGCCATTTCCTTTGGCACTACGTTGGATGCAACCGAGATGACACCTTTGCCTCCAATGGCCATGATGGGAAAGGCCGTAAAGTCGTCTCCGGAAAGCACTATAAAGTTTTTAGGACATAACCTGATTATATCTGTTACTTGCTTCAGGCTGCCTGTAGCCTCCTTGATCCCAATAACGTATCTATTTTTGGCGCAGCGTGCCACTGTTTCGGGGAGCATGTTCACCCCTGTACGTCCGGGTACATTATAAAGGACCATGGGGAACTTGCATTCATCCGCTACGGCCATAAAGTGCTGGTATAATCCCTCCTGGCTGGGTTTGTTGTAATAGGGTGTAATCACCAGGGCTGCATCTGCACCGGCATTCTTTGCATGCTTTGTGAGCATGATGGTCTCTGCAGTGGAGTTGGAGCCTGATCCGGCGATTACCGGTACGCGTCCCTTCGCGGTCTCTATGGTGATCTCCACTACTCTCATGTGCTCTTCGTGGCTGAGGGTAGCTGACTCACCAGTGGTGCCACAGGGTACTATACAATTGGTCCCGGCCGTTATATGCCATTTTATAAGGGCCTTGAGGGCTTCCTCGTCCAGTTTCCCATCCTTAAAGGGCGTTACTATGGCAACAATGGCCCCGCCGATCTGCTTTTTTTGTCCCTTGTCCGCGTTTCCTCCCTTTTTGCTTGCCTTGGTTTTACTCGCCATAATGCTTACCCTCCACTAGAGTGATTTTTTAGAAATTTTCCTTATAGAAAAACATCTAATGTTCGATATATAGATTATTAAAGGTTTTATGTGCTGAGGGCAAGTGCTGAAGTTTGTAATTAAGGATGATTGATGGATTGAAGGTATTTACTGGACAGTCTAAAATTCCTTTAATAGTTTGAAATTATAAGAAATGAAAAACTGACTGCGTCATTCCGGCAAAAGCCGGAATCCAGCGTCTTTTCAAAACGTTCCGCGATCTGGATGCCGGATCAAGTCCGGCATGACGAGAGAACTTTGGACTCTCGAGTGAACAAAAAAAGACTTCTGATTATTGAAGACGAGATTTCCGTGGCCAAGCAGCTTAAGTGGGGCCTTGGAAAGGAATATGAAATAACCATTGCCTCTGAAGTTGATGAGGCTAAACAACTGCTGGCCTCTGGTGCCTTCCCGGTAGTTACCCTGGATCTAGGCCTTCCGCCATACCCGGACACACCCCAGCAGGGTTTTAAGCTCCTGGAAGAAATATCTTCCATTGCTCCTTATACAAAGGTGATAGTCATCACCGGCAATGCCGAAGAGGAAAATGCCGTCCAGGCTATTGCCCTCGGGGCAGCCGATTTTTGCGCCAAACCAATTGATTTGAAGATATTAAATATTATCCTTTCCCGCACTTTCAGAATCCATGAATTGGAAGAGGCTAACCGTAGGCTGCAGAATCAAACCAGCCAAAGCGGCTCTTTTTGTGGCATGCTCGGTGTCTCCCCGAGTATGGGCAAGTTGTTTGAGCGCATCAAACAGGTGAGTGAAACCGATTACCCGGTCCTCATAGCCGGAGATAGCGGTACCGGCAAGGAGATGGCAGCCCGGGCCATCCATAGCCTGAGCCAAAGGGCCCAAAAGCCCTTGGTGATCATTAACTGCGGGGCGATCCCTGAAAATTTGCTCGAAAGTGAGCTTTTCGGCCACGAAAGGGGCGCATTTACCGGGGCGGCAGGTCGTAAGATCGGCAAATTTGAGCAAGCTGACGAAGGGACGATTTTTTTGGACGAGATTAGTGAGCTGCCCCTAGCCCTCCAGGTGAAAATATTGCGGTTTCTCCAGGAGCATACTGTCGAACGGCTGGGGGGAACAAAGACAATCACGTTGGATGCCCGCATCATTGCAGCTACCAACGTCAATCTGGAGAATGCAGTAAAACAGGGAAACTTCCGAGAAGACCTATTCTATCGCCTGAACGTCGTTCCTTTATGGATCCCCGGCTTGAAGGAAAGAGGTGAGGACATCCTGCTCCTGACCCATCACTTTCTTCAGGAAGAGACTCAGAATTTGCACCGGGGGCAGGTAACACTTTCGCCGGCAGCTATTGCCGCCCTGACTGCACATACATGGCCTGGCAATGTCCGTGAGCTCCAAAACCGCATCCGCCGGGCATTGAGCACTACAGCCGGCCGAGTCATTGACCCCGTCGACCTGGGGCTGGAAGACGCTACTTTAGGGCAGGAGGAACAAAAACTGCCCACACTGAAAGGGGCCCGGGAAGCAACGGAGATCAGAATTATCCGCAGGGCCTTGGCACTCACCGGCAACAACATCAGCCAGGCAGCTAAACTGCTTGATACCAGCCGCCCCACCCTGCATGACCTCCTTAAAAAGCATGGGATAAGTCCCTGATAGAAAGGCTCAGATCAGCCTTTCTATCCATTTCTTAAACATGACTGACCAGCGTCAATTATAATTCCAAAATTGCAAAATGTAGCCTTTTCGACTTAATGGTGTATTAGCCAATGTAATCTCTAAACCAGATACCCATTAACCTTATCGAAATAATTAATAATGCTATTGATGTAAAAATAAATAGTAACCCTAAAATCCAATACCAAAGTCTCTTTAGCTTCAACTTTAATTTCAATAAAAAACGGTCTTCCTTTTTTGATTTTCTCGGTATTTCAGGAAATGTATATAAGAGACCAAGACAATTTAGTGCCCAAACCAGGCCAAGCAAAGAAGGAATCAGAAATAAATCATTTTGATGAGAGTGTGATTTAATAATGACTATAACTGCTGCTGCCAGTGATACTACCAGAATAATTAACGCAAATGGTTTTAGTAACCGAAACTTATTTGCGTAGATTTGTAGTCCTTTAAGAATATCCATTTATTGGGTGACGCCCTGGATAACATGCTGAAAAAGCTCCAGCTTTTTCAGTGTTCATCTGATTGTAGTACGCCCTTCATATAACGTAGTGGAGTGCCAATTTATACAACATATATTACCGGACAAGATAATTGTCACATAACATAATAGTCTTTTTGATTGAATAATGATGCGGAGAATTTTGAGCGGAATCACTTTTTGCAGTATAATCATTTTCTGATATGGCGCTATTCCTGTATTTATTCAAAAAGATCCTCACTCTTGGGCCTACTTTCCTGGGCATAAC
>WTCF01000233.1 GCA_013138705.1 Deltaproteobacteria bacterium | reverse complement strand
TCAAACCTTGCACCAACGGGAATTGGCCTGCCCCTCAAAAATTCTGCGCAGGGCATACGCCTCTTCCCCGGCCACTGAAGCTCTCTGATACCCAGACAGCCTTTTCCTGTGGCAATCATCACCCCGTCCTCTCCAACACGACAGACTGTACCGGGTCCCATGTCCACGGCATCCATATCCAATACAAAGGGCATATAAAGCCTGAGACGCTGACCATTCCAAAGGGTATAGGCCCCTGGTCTCGGATCAAAGGCCCGGACCATACATGAAATACGCCTTGCGGGTTGAGACCAGTCAAGCCTTGCCATCTCCGGCTTGATGGGAGGGGCATAGCTTATGCCCTCCTCAGGCTGGGATCTCGGTTTTAAAGTGCCTTTGTGCAGTTCATCCAGTGCCTGTACAAGAAGCCTGGCCCCCAGCCCTGCCATACTCTCATAGAGCTCACCAAGGGTCTCCTCCGGCCCGATGGTCATGGCTTTCTGAAGGAGCATGGGACCTGTGTCCATCCCGGCATCCATCTCCATAATGGTTATGCCGGTCTCATTATCCCCTTTTATAATAGCCCACTGTATCGGTGCTGCTCCTCGATACTTGGGGAGCAGGGATCCATGGACGTTGATAGGCATTATTCGCGAAATATCAAGCAGTTCCTGAGGAAGTATCTGGCCGTAGGCAGCAACGACCAGAAGATCCGGGGCAAGGTCCTGAACCTGATTCAGGAACTCCGGGGAGCGGGCCTTCTCAGGCTGGAGCACAGCGATACCCGCCTTTTCTGCCAAGACCTTTATTGGAGAGGGCATCAACTTCCTGCCCCTTCCCCTGGACCTATCAGGCTGAGTTACTACGGCCACCACCTGATCCGGACCTTCCAATAAGGCCTTCAGTGCTGGAACTGCAAATTCAGGAGTACCCATAAACACAATTTTATAAGAATTCATACTTCCTCAGCTACAGTTACCACGCCATCCAGGCGCCACGCTGTCAGCCGGCGCTTTCATGAGTCACTTCTCGTAACAAGCGCACCAGCGCCTCCTCCTCGTAGCCGATTTGCTTGACGATCTCTTTTGCCCGAGGGGAAAGCCGCCGATAGCCCCAGTGTGATCGCCGTTTTGTCTCAGACCAACCCTCACGCTGGTAATAGAGCGGCAGATTGACATCGAAATAGGAGATGCTGTCAGCGTCCTTGAGCAGATCGGAGTCAGGATCGCCGCCCACCTCATGGACCTCTACCAAACGGCAGGCCTCGTCCACGATATGCCGTTCCACGCCACATGCGGTCAGAATCGGGCGCAGCATTTCCTCTCCGTTACGGGCGTGGGCGGCCTTGAAGGCGTTGTAATCGTCGAAGTCCGCACGATTGACTTTTGTCTCCTCGATGGCACGGTCAATGTCATGGGCCAGCGCCGCTAGCTGCAGAGCCTGGCCGGCATTCGGTGCCAAGCGCAACAGCCACTCCAGGGTGTTGTCGGCGTGACGTAAGTCCTCCGGCACTCGCGAGCCTGCAACAACCAGCCGGATTTTCTGTTTGGCACATTCGACGCTAGTCAACACACGCAAGCCTAACCCGGCGTATGATTTCGAGATTCATCACAACGGCAATCACCACCAGCACCGGCAGTATCAGATTTGTCACCGCACCCAGAAAGATGAGAAACACCCGCACATCCCTTCCCATCCGCAGCCCGGCCCAGCCCCCGGCCTTGATCCGCTTGCGCATCAGGTTGTCGTATTTGTCTGCTGTGTAACTCAGCATGAACGAGCCGATAATGGCCATAAAACCGGTGAAGAGGACCCAACCGCTCGCTTCCACCGCCAGCAAGTGCCAGGTCAAGCCGAACAGCAGAAAGGCGTCGGCATAGCGGTCAAGCACCGCATCGAACCAGCCGCCGAAGTCACTGCTTTGATACTTGAGCCTGGCCACTTCGCCGTCGCAACCGTCAATGATGGATGCGAACTGGGCCAGAACACCGCCCAGCAGCAGGGCGAGATACCCGCCCAGCGCAAACAGTCCGGTGGCCAGCAGAGAACACAGAAACGAGAACAGGGAAATCTGGTTAGGCGTAATATCAAGTTTCACCAAATGACGGGAAAACAGCCCGGAGACAGGGCGGTTCAAATAACGTGCTACCGGCCCGTCGTTTGACTTGTCGTGAAGACGATCCAGCAGGGCCTTCTCCGCCCTGTGGAAAGCCGCGGGATCGTCCACGTCAATCCAGAAACCGCTTGCGGGGATCGCTTTGGCGCATCCCTCTGCGGCCAGTACCCGTACCGCCCCGGACAGGGTGCTGTCACCGTCTTTTTCTCTGCTTTGCTCCAGGGCCTTAAATATGCCGGGAGAGCACAGGAAAACACCGGTATCGAAGCCATTGAAATCGGCCAGTCCCTTGCCGATGTCACGGATCTTCCCGTCTTCCACCTTGACGCGGGTGACATCCTCCATATCGACGAGTGGATTGCTGGTATCGCCGTCCACCCCGAGCGCGATCTCCCCATCGAGCAGTGTGTGCGCTGTCAATGTGCAAACCATGTGCGGATCGAAGAGGTGATCCGCCATGAGCAGCAAAAAAGGTTCGTGCAGAACGTTCCGCGCCTTAAGTACGGAGAGACCGTTTTCTTTCTCCCAATCATCATTCACCAATAGAATGATACGAATCGCAAGACGTTCCCCCAGCCGCTTCAGGAAATCGCAAACCTGGTCACTCTGGTAGCCGGTAACAACATAAAATTCATCCGCCCCGGTCTCCAATGCGGCACGGATGACACGTTCGATCAGAGGAATGCCCAGAATAGGGATGAGGGGCTTGCTGTCACC
>WTCF01000091.1 GCA_013138705.1 Deltaproteobacteria bacterium | reverse complement strand
AGGACAACGGCCCCGGGTTGTCTTTAGACGTGAAGAATCGTCTTTTTGAGCCTTTTGTTACTACCAAGGCAAAAGGTACCGGACTGGGGCTTGCCATAGTAGACCGTTTGTTAGAGGCTATGGGTGGCGAGATTGGTTTCAGCGACCGCGAAGGCAGCGGCGTAATTGTTAAGATTACATTACCATACCATTAACTCGAATATTTATACCAGGTATTTGAGCCTTGAGCAGAGATAAAGATAATACTAAAATAGTCTATGTGTGCCGGTCATGCGGCCAGACTTCAGCCAAGTGGCTTGGCCGTTGTCCCGGGTGCGGAGCATGGCATACAATGGTGGATGAGCCTGTAGATCCTTTTGTTAGAAAAGGCCGAAGTCTTTTTGCCGTGAGTCAATCTGCTCCTTTACCCCTGCTGGAAGTGTCTACAGACGTTGATGATGCCAGAATTTTCATTGGGATGAATGAAATGGACCGGGTACTTGGTGGAGGGCTGGTGCCGGGCAGCCTGGTGCTATTAGCCGGAGAGCCGGGCATAGGTAAGTCTACATTGCTGCTGCAGATACTTTGCCGTCTGGCCTCTAATGAAAATCAAAAGAAAGTCCTATATGTCAGTGGAGAAGAATCATTGGCACAGATCAGGATGAGGTCTGAGCGTTTGGGAAAGATCCCGGAAAGTCTGTGGGTTGCGTGTGAGTCGGAACTTGATCGGATTATTAAGATTGTGGAGGAACAGGGTCCTTCTATCCTGGCTGTTGATTCCATACAGACTATGTTCTGCGGCGAGATAGCTTCGGCTCCCGGGAGCGTGGCCCAAGTCCGGGAGGCCACTGCACGGCTCATGCAGCTTGCCAAGTCCAAGGGCGTGCCGACGATACTTGTGGGTCATGTGACAAAGGAAGGGGCTATAGCAGGCCCCAGGGTACTTGAACATCTGGTGGACACTGTATTATATTTCGAGGGGGATCGGAGCCACACATTTCGGCTTCTGAGGACTGTAAAAAACCGTTACGGTCCAACTCATGAGATAGGTGTCTTTGAGATGACTGAGGCCGGGCTGAAACAAGTTCCCAACCCCTCTGAGGTCTTCCTTGGCCAAAGGCCAAAGGCGGTTCCGGGATCTGTAGTTGTTCCGTGTATGGAAGGTACCCGCCCCATCCTGGTGGAGATCCAGGCCCTGGTGAGTCCTTCACACCTATCAATGCCAAGGCGGACTTCAACCGGTATTGATAGTAATCGTCTGGCCTTGCTCATTGCGGTTGCAGAAAGACACCTGGGTGTGGCACTTTATGACCGGGACATCTTCATAAATGTGGCAGGCGGGCTTAAGATATCAGAGCCGGCGAGTGAACTTGCCGTAATAATGGCTATGGTCTCAAGTCTCAGGGATGTTCCCCTGGATATGGACACCGCTGTCTTTGGAGAAGTTGGCCTTACTGGAGAGGTGAGGGCGGTTGGAAGGGCGGAATTGAGACTCAACGAGGCTGCCCGTCTGGGGCTCAAGAGGTGCATTATTCCCTGGGCTGGATCTGATCGTCTCAAGTTCTCAGATAGCCTGGAGATCCTTCCAGTGAGAAGAATAGATGAGGCAGTAGCGGCAATGTCTGAAGTCTCTTGACAGTCAGTTAACCCTGGCCTACATTCATGTACATTACACGATACCTGCTTCAATGCAAAACATAGATTGTACCTAGTAGTGTAGTGTAGTATGAGATTTACAAAGGCAGAAATGCCGGGGTTCAGCCCTTTATTGATAATTAGGAGATAGATAGATCATGTCTGGAGACAAATTGATACATGTAACAGATGCAGAGTTTGAATCTCAGGTACTAAAAGCTGATAAGCCCGTACTGGTTGATTTCTGGGCGGGCTGGTGCGGACCGTGCCTGGTCATTGCGCCTGTCGTTGAGGAGTTGGCCGGCGAATATGACGGAAAAGTCGTGGTAGCCAAGATGGACGTAGACAAGAGTCCTGCTACTCCAGGCAGGTATGGCATCAGGGCCATCCCTACGTTAATCGTTTTTAAGGACGGCCAGGTTGTAGAGCAGATTACTGGTGCAGTGGGGAAGGCTGTTATCGAATCCGCTATTAACAAGGCGTTGTCCTAATTAGTGCCTGAACGAAAAGACCGTTCAGACACAATTTTGAATTCTAAATTCTAAATTTTGAATTAAGGTATATGTCTTTTAAATCTTCTTCCAGCATTCAAAATTCAGCATTGTCTATAAAGGTCTGTGATGAATAGACCGCATTATCGAATAAGAAGCCGTAAGGGATTATCGGCAAGATGTCTTGTGCTTTTATGCCTTTTAATTATCGGCATTTTTGCCGGATGTGCCGGCAAGGACAGCGGCATTGAGGCCGGTAAAGATGAAGGCCTGTTTTCTTGGTTTCGTTCTGCAGCCGGGCCCCCGGAGCCGGATAGCGAGGTCGATCTGTCTGGCAAGGCCATGGACTACTTTGTACAAGGGCGCTATATCCTGGCAGAGGAGATATTTCAAAAGGTCAGGGATCGCTATCCCTTCAGCCCGTATGCTACGCTTGCGGAATTGCGCCTTGGAGATTGCAAGTTTTACATGGGCGATTATGACGAAGCCATTTCCCTTTATGAGGAATTTGAAAAGCTTCATCCCACCAACGAGGCAGTAACATATGTGATCTTTCAGGAGAGTTCCTGCTATTACAGATTAATGGAAGGCCCTGATCGTGATCAAACCTTCACCCACAAGCTCGTTGAGACCTGTGAGCGGCTCCTTAACAGATATCCGGATAGTCCATACAGTTACGAGGCCCGCAAGCGAATGGCAGAGGCAAAGAACCTTCTGGCCCAGCATGAGGTTTTAGTGGCCCGATGGTATATTCGTACAGGGCAGGTACCACAGGCCAAAAACCGTCTGGAGACTGCCCTGGACCTTTATCCGGATACTTCGGCAGGAGTGAATGCTGCGCGTCTTCTGAAAAAGGAAAGGATATTCCAGCAGACCTCTACGGCCGAGACAGACAGAGCAAAAGAATCAGAGGAATCCTGGTGGAGGCGTCTGATACCCTTTATCTGAACAGATGGCAGGAAACGCGCCTGTTGTTTTCCAGACGCAAATCTTCAGGCTCTATCTTTCTACAAATATCCATGGCCTTGGGGCAACGGTCCTGAAAGGCGCATCCTGAAGGAATAGAATCCAAGGCGGGGACATTCCCCGGAATGGAAGTGAGACGCTTGGCGTCTGCGGGAATACCATATGGTACCGAATCCAGAAGACCCTGGGTGTATGGATGGAAAGGATTGTCGAAAAGATCACGCACGAGGGCCTCTTCAACTATTTTCCCTGCATACATTATAAGTACCCTGTGGGCTATCTGGGCCACTACTCCAAGGTTGTGGGTTATGAGCAGGAGACTGAGATTATGCTGTTCCCTGAGCCTGTTCAGGAGTTCAAGAATTTGGGCCTGTATGGTTACGTCCAGGGCAGTAGTGGGCTCATCTGCTACCAAAAGCTTTGGTTGACATGCAAGGGACATGGCTATCATAGCCCTTTGGCGCAGTCCACCTGAGAGCTGATGAGGGTATGTTGTGATTCTTTCTTCCGGTGCCGGCATTCCCACCTGGTTTAAAAGCTCAACAGTTCGTTCCCGAACCTGTTTTTTTGGAAGTTTGACATGGGTTGTTATGGCTTCTGAAATCTGGTCTCCGATTGTGAAGACCGGGTTGAGGGCAGTCATAGGCTCCTGAAAGATCATGGCCATTTCCTTTCCCCTGATGCTGCACAATTGACCAAGGGTAAGGTCCATGAGATCTGTGCCCTCAAATACTATTTTTCCCCTTCTTATGTTGAATGGAGGACTTGGAAGCAGGCCCGGCAGGGAAAGGGCTGTAACGCTTTTTCCACAACCGGATTCGCCCACAAGACAGACACTTTCCCCTTTTTTGATATAAAAAGAAAGATCCCTTACAGGGAATACAGGCCCCTTGTTGGTCCGGATCTCAATTTCAAGCCCTTTTACAGAAAGGAGGATATTATTGCTCACGATTTTTGATCCACAGATTTCGCAGATTACACGGATTACTCAAATCATTATGAAGGATGATGTGACATCTATAGGGTTTAATTCCCAGCAGCTTGCTGCGATAGAAAAGATAAGATACTCATTTTGATACCCAGTGGCTTGCCACGGGGCAGTTCATTTCACGGGAATTTGTCCGCTTTTTGCCCCTTAACCAGTTGAACATTGATTTCACGTCCTGTAGGCTTAAGCTGTACTATTACTTCAAAAAGGTCCGACATGTGACTGATGGGGGACGGGATGTCGTCAGGTTGTTCGACGTTGTCTTCTCTGTGAGTCATTACAGTAAACCATGCAGGGAAACCATGTTCCTTGGCCAGTGCTTTGAGTTTGCTCAATGATGCCTGCTCAGTTTTGTCGAATGGCAACCCGTCTAACAAGACTATCTGTGGAAAGAATATACCCTGTTCAGTGAGGTCGTTTAGACGTTCTTCAAGCCGCTTTACGCTGAAGTCCTCAATATTAAAGGTCATAATAAAACGGTGGGGAAGGATCATCTCCCACATCACATTGGTATTATTTAACTCGTATTGAT
>WTCF01000004.1 GCA_013138705.1 Deltaproteobacteria bacterium | reverse complement strand
AGCTGGTTCGGGCTTCCAGGGCTTTTTGCAATGTCATTTGATCTGCGTATTTTAAATCCATACCCATAGGTATGCCGCAGGCAATCCGCGTAACCTGTAGGCCGTACTTTTTCAGGCTTTCAGCCAGAAATGCTGACGTAGCCTCTCCGGCAACAGTGCTGCTCGTTGCAAGTATTATCTCTTTTATATCTTCTTTTTCTATACGTTCGAGGAGTTGCCCAATTTTAAGCTGATCCGGTCCTATCCCTTCCATTGGTGCAAGGACCCCGTGCAGCACATGGTAGCGCCCCCTGAAGGCCCCTGCCTTTTCCAGGGCCAGCAAGTCTCCGGGATCTTCCACTACACAGACCACAGAGGCATCCCTTTTGGGGTCGGCACAAACAGGGCATGGATCCTGCTCGGAAAAAGTAAAACAAACAGAGCATAATCCTATCTTGTCGTGAAGCTCTGCAATGGACCTGACCAGTTCCTGGGCTTGGGCCTTTGGCCACCTCAGTATCTGAAGGGCAAAGCGTGTGGCAGTCTTTTCACCGACTCCGGGAAGTCTTTCCAGGTTCTTAATAAGCCTGCTAAGAGCAGGTGGAAAAGCAGATGACATCTCTAATATCAGAACATCCCCGGCAACTTGAGGCCGCCTGTCAGCTTTGCCATTTCTCCTTCTACCATCTCTTTGGAGCGGGTCAGTGCCTCATTTACCGCTGCCACTACAAGATCCTGCAACATTTCTACATCTTCAGGGTCCACAACTTCTTTTTCAATAGTTATTGATACTATTTCCGGCTTTCCGTTAGCAACGGCCTTAACCATTCCGCCTCCTACAGAGGCCTCTATCTCCTTTGTGGCCAGCTCACTCTGGAGTTGTCCCATCTTGGCCTGGAGGCGTTGAGCCTGCCTCATCATTTCCTTCATGTTTGGCTGCATTATATAACTCCTTTCACTTTTGTCCTCTATTGGAAAAGACTCTCACGTCGGAAATCCGCGCATGAAAGACCTTGACCGCCTCCTGGACCAGGGAGGATTGAATAAGTTCATCCCGCAGACTATAAGTCTTCCCGGTCCCTCCGGCGTCACCATTGTTTGCAACACAGATCTCTTCTGTTACGACGTCGATTGCGCGGCCAAAAAACTTTTTCGTCAGCTCTCTCAGCCGCTGCTGATGGTCCACTTCGCAGAGCATGTCATACTGCATACCTGACCGGCACTTGAGTTGGACCCGATCCCCGTTGCTCTCTGTCTCTATCCCCTCGCAACAGGCCAGTAGCGACCCAAGAACGGGGTGTTGTTCTTTAACAAAATCTACAAAATCAGTCCACATCTCCGGGCTGCATTCTTTGGCCGTCTGGGTAACAGAATCGGTTTCAGGGGCTGCGCTTATCTCTTTCTGAGATCCTTCAGAAAAATTTTCCTTCCCTATTCGTCCTGAGGATAGAAGCTTATCTACTTTTCCCAGGAGGTCATCTATCCCTAAAACCTCTTTCATACTACACAGCCGGATCACCAGCATTTCAAGAGAGAGCTTGGGAGTGGTGCTCCTGTATATTGCTTCCTGCCCCTTCATCAAGGCGTCCAGCACCTGGAAAAGGCTATGGGCGGTATACTTTGAAATGACGGAAGAAAACTCATGTACATCTTCCCTGCTCAAGTCCATCAAAGTTACTGCCCTCTCCGGACCAAGGTTTCTCAGCACCACAAGGTTCCTGAAAAAAAACACCAGGTCTGTAGTGAATTTCTGGATGTTTCCCCCAAAGCTATAGATATCGTCAATAAGTCTGAGGGCCTTGGCTACATCATCTTCAAGGATAGCAACGGCAAGCTCCTCGAGCACCTGGGTCCCCACAACACCCAGAACCTCACAAACCTCTTTCAATGAAGTCGCACCATAAGCAGCCACCTGATCGAGAAGGCTCAGGCTGTCCCTTACGCTGCCCTCGGCCTCTCTTGCCAACAAGAGCATTGCATCCTGCTGGAGACCCATGCCCTCTGTCTGGACTATTTTGCCCAGGTGATCCGCCAACTCTGCAGTACTCAGTCTGCGGAATTCATAATGCTGACATCTCGAATGTATGGTGGCTGGGATCTTCTCCGGTTCAGTGGTTGCAAATATGAAGTACACATGAGAGGGGGGTTCCTCCAGGGTCTTTAAAAGGGCGTTAAAGGCTTCCTTGGTCAGCATATGTACTTCGTCGATAATATAGATCCTGTGCCTGCAACGAGTTGGAAGAAACTGTATATTTTCCCTCAGTTGACGGATATCATCAATGCCACGGTTAGAAGCCCCGTCTATCTCCTGCACGTCAATAGAAGATCCGGCAGTTATTTCCCTGCACACTCCACACTTATTACATGGATCAGGGGCCGGACCGGACTCACAATTCACGGCCTTTGCCAGTATCCTGGCCACGGAAGTCTTGCCGACCCCTCTTGGCCCGCTGAAGAGCAGAGCATGGGCAAGACAGTCGTTTTTTAGCGCATTTTGAAGAGTCCTGGTCACGTGTGACTGACCAATTACATCTCCAAATGTCTGGGGGCGCCATTTTCTGGCAAGAACTAAATAAGACATGAATTAAGATAAGTTGCTCTCTGGAAAAAAATGATAGCCAGGCACCCCTGCGACACACGAAGGGCCCTACTGCCGTTGCTTCCTTCCGGACCTGGCGGGGTTCGCAGGGTTTCGTTGCGCAGGACCCGGCTATCAAACTGTTGTATTCTTAAAATATATCTGGCGGAGAGGGTGGGATTCGAACCCACGGTACACCTTTTGGGCGTACACACGATTTCCAGTCGGGCCCCTTCAGCCTCTCGGGCACCTCTCCACATCGACTCCCAACCATGGCTCCTCATAGCTGAACCGATATACCTATACTATTATGAGCCTTTGCAAGTCAATATTTGAATTATTCGGCATCCTTCATGACAAGTCAAAAGTAGTTTACACTTTATTGATCTTGTGTTTTGGCAGTGAAATTTGAAATTGGAAACTTGAAATTGGAAAAATACAAAGATGTAGATGCGTTACCTAATTTCTAATTTCAAATTTCCAGTTTCGACATCGGCATTCAATTCGACAATACACACTTTTTCGAAAAAAGTGTAAACTGGTGAATGAAGGATGCCAATTATCCCTATTTAAATCACCAAATCACTAAATCACCAAATCACCAAATTCCCTGGCGGAGAGGGTGGGATTCGAACCCACGTTACGCCTTTTGGACGTATAGACGATTTCGAGTCGCCCCCGTTATGACCACTTCGGTACCTCTCCGTAACTCAAATTTACTTGCGCCTTTTCTGAAAAAAGGCTTGGATCAGCGATCGGCACTCCTCTGCGAGTATGCCTTGGCTCACCTCCAGATGGTGGTTCAACCTTGAGTCTTGAACAATATTATAAAGCGTACCACACGCACCAGTCTTAGGATCCTGGGCACCGTAAACCAGCCGCTTTATCCGGGCAAGGACCATGGCCCCGGCACACATGAAACACGGTTCTATTGTAACATACAGAGTAGTGCCGGTCAGCCTGTAGCTGCCGACTTTTTTTGCACCTTGTCTCAAGACCAGAATTTCGGCATGCGCCGTAGGATCACACTGTTTCACGGACATATTGCCGGCCTTGGCCAGTACTTGGCCCCTTTCATCAACAAGCACTGCGCCCACAGGCACCTCACCCTGCCTGGCTGCTACCCCGGCCTGCTCAAGGGCCAGCTCCATGTATTTCACATCATCAAGCATAACAGTGAATGGCTAAGTGCTATAATTCATAGTTACGGGTGGGTTATTTTCAGTGGTGAGCAGATTTAAACCAATAATGGAAATAGCTGATTAAGAGGGATTTATGTCCTCAGGCAACAAGGGTTCCGGATCCACAAGCTCAAATCCGGCACTAACAAGAATAGAATGGACTGCACTTATGTTATAAGTCTGGACCCTGATATACACTATTACAGGGCTTTTTTCATCTTCGGTCAACTTGGTCCTGCTAAGTCTTGTAAAAGGAATTCCTTTTTGCTCAAGGATTTTGACTATCCTTGCCAGGACATTAGGCCTCCCATCGTCTCGTATGGTAACAAGTGAGCTGCCCTTCTCTGCAAGTCCGAATATTCTTTTGTATGCCCTTATCAAGTCCCGCATGGAGAAAATTCCCACAATTACACCCTTTTCGTCCAATACAGGGATTGCCCCAACCCTTTTCTTTTCCAGGAGCAGGAGCGCATCATCTATGGTTGAATGAGGAAGGAGGTTTACGAGATCAGTGCTCATGATCTCACTGACAGGGGTCTTGGACACTTGTTCCAACTCGTGTTTCCGATCTTCCCCGGACAATACGGATGACGGGTAAGCAGATCTTATATCCCTGTCTGTCACCATTCCCACAAGGCGCCAGTCTTTGTCTATTACCGGCAAGTGACGAAAACGGTTAGAGCGCAGGATTTCACGGGCCTCAGGAATCAGGACATCCGCCTCCACAGTCAATGGGGCAGGAGTCATGTGACGTAATATGTACATTCTAAACTCCTTTCAATCTATACAAACGGAAAGACCGGCAAGATAGGCTTCCACACTAGCCGGCAAAGCCTCAGGATGATAACCGCCTTCTAAAATAGACAAAACTTTTCCTTGGCAATATCGTTCTGCCCAGAAGGCCATGAAGGTGCCAAGGTAACCATAGAGTTTAGTCGTATATGCAAGGCCTGACATGTCGTCCATTACATGGGCATCAAAGCCGGCAGCCACAATAATGGCTTCCGGCCTGAACTTTTTGACAGCTTCTCCTGCAGGTCCCTTCAAGGCATTAAGGATTGCCTCATCTCCTGAACCCGGGGGCAAAGGAATGTTCAAGGTTGCTCCTTCACCCGGCCCGGTCCCCGTCTCGTTTGCATAGCCGGTCCCCGGGAAACTAAATGTAGGGTGCTCGTGTATACTGATGTAAAATACATCGGGATCTTGGTCGAAAATTTCCTGTATGCCGTTTCCATGGTGGGCATCCCAGTCAATAATAAGGATTCTCTCTTTACTGTAAACATCTTTCCAGTACCTGGCGGCAATAGCTATGTTGTTAAGAAAACAGAAGCCGAGCGCTTGCGCCCTCTCTGCATGGTGTCCAGGAGGTCGAATGCAACAAAATACCAACTCCGACTCACCATTCTCAATAATATCTATCCCGCTCAGACATCCTCCTGCAGCCAGGAGTGCTATTTCATAGGAATGATATCCGAGACGGTTGTCCGGATGTCCGAAGAACTCGCGACCGGAAATACAGGTCCCTTCAAAGCTGGAGAGATAGTCCTCATCATGGACAGCCAGTACCCTATTCATTTCAGCCTTTCTTGGGCTTATCTTTTTTAAATATGGTGCCAAAGGACTGGACTCAAGACGCTTAAGTAAGCCTTCCAGCCGAGCAGGAATCTCAGGATGAAGGGAATTTGCCGTATCGTGATCGAGGTATCTTGGATCTGTCACTAAGGCAATTGGACGAAAACGAGACACCTTATCCACCTTTCATCATTCTATCTACAGATATTTAACGGAACGTTGAAATTAGAAATTGGAAATTTGGCCTTCATGCTTTTGTACTGTTTCAGATGATCATATTATATGATAAACTACAATATTTTGAACCTTTTTGTTCCACTTACCCGAATTTCTACTTTCCAATTTCAAGTTTCAAGCCATGAACGGCTACAATACGTTTTGTACCTGCAATTTGCTACATCAGTTTTGGAGTAAAATTGATTTTGGGATTTTCGCTAAATTAATGCCAATTATTTAACAAGGCAACTCTTATCATTGTATGACAGAATATTATGTGACAAACTTGTGTAACCGTTCACAGGTTCAAAGCCTGCCCTGGTGCGACATAACGTACGCTTTAGCACATTTCTCCTGAACACTACGCCCGAGGATTCTATGAAAAAGATTGCTAAACCAGGTCTGGGCCAGGGGTTCAGGGTTCAGGGAAAATCTAAGCCCTTGATTCGTGAGTTCTGAATAGAGAAGGCATGAGAATAGAACGAGGGGAGCATATGTCATACACCCCTAAATTTGAGGATATTGAGGCATTGTGATATGAATCTGCAGAGAGGATTCTCAAAATGACACCAATCTTGACATTCATCGGCTGGCACAATTCCGGTAAAACCACTGTAATCAGAGAAGTAGTACGAAGACTGCGCGACAGGGGATATAAAATAGCTGTGATTAAATCAACCAAGCATAGAGGCCTAAATCTTGATTCCCCTGGTTCGGACTCTTATTTGTATGGAAAAGATGGCATAGAATCCGTAGCCCTAATATGCCCTGATGAGCTGATCCTGTTTCAAGAAAATACTGGAGAGAATCTGAAACATCTGGCCTTTCGACTTTTTCCTGATGCGGACCTGGTGATTGGCGAAGGGTTCAAGCACGCATCAGGGATACCGAAGATCGAGGTCACCAGGGCTGACGAATCTAAAGAACCACTTCGCGAGTCGGTTTCCGATGTAAGGGCTGTGGTGTCGGATTATGAAGTATCATTTGATAAGATTTTTAAAACCAGCCGGATTGCAGAACTCACAGATTTTATAGAAAACAGCTTTTTAAACGATAAGAAAGATGAAGTGTGCCTGTTCGTAGATGGTCGTGAGATCTCTTTAAATAACTTTGTCCGCAACTCACTAAAGGGTATAATCTTAGGCTTTATTAACTGCCTGAAATTTACCCAGGGCGCACAAAAACTGGAGATCCGCATAAAAGGGCCCGGCTAAAAACCAAATCTGATGCACAATAAATTTTGAATTTTGAATTTTGAATGTTGAATTAAGGTATATGTTTTTTAAATCCTTTTCCACAATTTAGCATTTAGCATTCAAAATTCAACATTGTCTATGAAGGGGTGCATAAGATGCAAGACAACGGATGGCATCAACAACCAAACAGGAATACTGAGCCCCTGGCAATTCGACCTTTTTCAGATTTGGGACAATTGATCTCAAAGGCGAAAAAGCACGCACTTTTAACAAAGGAGAATTCTTCAGCCAATAACAGACACACGAACTGTCCGGAGAAGGAACCCTCATTGCCGGAGCTGACTCGTGAATATCAAGAAACAAAACTCTTCCTCAAGGCCACAACAGACGTAAAACCGCTGGACTCGACCAAAATCAAAGAGGCCTCAAATCCATCCCCAAAAAAATCCGCCTTTATACATGAGGATGAACAAACATTGATATTCAAGGAGCTTAAGGCCCTTGTTGACGGCAAAAAGCCTTTGCCTGTTCATCACACTCCTGAATACGTGGAATGGACCTGGACCGGTAATAATCCTGAACTTACGAGCAGACTTCACAAGGGGGCCTTTGCAGTTCAAGCCTATTGTGAATTGCATGGCATGGACTCAGTCGCGGCCCTTTCAGCATGTGAGGATTTTCTTGCCCAAGCCCTTTTAGAGAACAAGAGATGCGTTGCCTTTGTTCACGGAAGGGGACTATCATCCC
>WTCF01000113.1 GCA_013138705.1 Deltaproteobacteria bacterium | reverse complement strand
GCCTTGGCAGTAAAAAGCATGGCCTCTGCCAGAGAAGTCTTGCCGCTCCCACTTTGGGCGACCAGAACGAAATTTCTGATGTTGCTGACGTCCATAGATACTAATCCCTTCCTTTTATAGATTTATGGTAACCGTTCACAGGGCACAGCACCTGCTTTGTTGTCGGGCACTTGAAGTACAGGGAGTACGTCTGCGTACCCTCCGCCTCGCATCTGCAGCACCCTGTAAACGGTTATAGTTCTGTAAGTTGCAGTAAAACGGGCATTATCGAATTTCTGTTTTTCCCAATTTCAACTTTCAAGTTTCAAATCAACTTTTCCCAGTACCCCACCTCATATAGTCTTTCATAAGATAGGCAGATTCTTCCCGTTCGATTTTGACCGCACATACCTTGAATTCAGGTGTCTTAGCAATGGGGTCCAGTGCCCTGCTGGTCAAGATATTTGTCCTTGTCTCAGCAAAATTGAATGTCATGCACACAACACCGGCAGGTACAACTTCCGTTATCTTTGTTTTGGCCTTTATACTCCCTCTCCTTGAGGTCACTTTTATGACTTCTCCGTCCCGGATCTCCAGAGAAGCTGCATCAGCCGGGTGTATCTCAACATGCTCTTCCTTCCGAAGCTCATCAAAGCCTTCTGCCTTATGTGTCATTACTGCGTGATAATGGAAAGCGCTCCGCCTGGTAATAAGGACAAAGGGATACTCGTGGCTGGTAGTCTCTGCCGGAGGCCGATACGAAATGGTTGCAAATTTTGCGAGGCCACTCGGTGTGTTAAAGCGCTCACCGTAAAGATACGGCGTCCCTGGGTGTTCGTGATCCGGGCAGGGCCATTGGAGCCCTGACTTCTCAATACGTTCATAAGTGATGCCTGCGTAACTTGGGGTCAGGCCGCGCATTTCCTCAAAAATTTCTTGGACGCTGCCAAAATCAAAACCTTTAGCCTCCATGCTCTTTGCAATATCGCATATGATCATCCAGTCGGGTCGTGAATCGCCTCTGGGCTCTATTGCCTTGCGGACCCGCTGTACCCGCCGTTCGGTGTTTGTAAAGGTCCCGTCTTTCTCAGCAAAACTGGCAGCCGGGAGCACAACATCTGCCAATCGCGCTGTCTCTGTAAGGAAGATATCCTGCACGACGAACAGCTCAAGGTGGGAGATGGCCTTATCTATGAAAGTGGTGTCTGCATTAGTGACTACCGGGTCTTCGCCCTTCAGATAGAGGGCCTTAATTTTACCCTCATGGGCAGCTTCAAACATCTCGGTCAATGTGATCCCGTTTGATGGACTGAGCTTACAATTCCACGCCTTTTCAAACTTTCTCCGCACCTTTTCATCTTCCACCTTTTGATAGCCGGTGTATACGTTGGGAAGCGCCCCCATATCACAGGCGCCCTGAACGTTATTCTGCCCCCTCAAGGGATTTACGCCTGTTGAAGGTTTACCGATATTACCTGTGAGTAGCGCCAGATTGGCCAAGGCCCTCACATTATCCGTACCATGCGAGTGCTCGGTGATACCCAGGGTATACAGAATGGTTGCAGGTGAAGTAGAGCCAAACATCCTGGCTGCTCCGGCCATGTCTTGTGCAGGCACACCGGTAATTTTCTCAGCGGTTGCCAGGTCATTCTCCATGATGGAGGCCTCAAAGGCCTCATAATCCTCGCAGCGCTTCTCAATAAAGGATGTGTCCAGGAGATTTTCTTCGATAATGACCTTCATTATCCCATTCAGGAGTGCTATATCGGTTCCGGGACGAAGCCTGAGCCAGATATCGGCCATGCGGCAGAGAGGTATGCGCCGGGGATCAACTACAATGAGCTTTGCACCCTTTTGTACAGCCCTGGTAACCTGTCTGCCTATAATGGGGTGATTAGCTGTTGTATTGGTGCCGATGGCAAAGATGCAAGCCGCATCACTGATCTCATTGATGGAGTTCGTCATGGCACCACTACCGAAGCTGGCGGCCAGACCGGCCACCGTTGGAGCGTGTCAGAGACGGGCACAGTGGTCAATATTATTGGTTTTTAAGGCCACTCTGGTGAACTTCTGGAAGAGGTAGTTCTCTTCGTTTGTGCATCTGGCCGAGGAGATGGCAGCGATCTCATCTCCTTTGTAATGGGCCAGGCTGCTTGCCACATATTTGATCGCCTGGTCCCAGGTGATCTCCACAAACTTCCCTTCTCTCTTAACAAGGGGCAATGTAACCGGTCTGCCTTCTGCTGTTACTTCAACTACAGAGGACGGCTGTGCATATTCATCGTATGCACGCATAAGTGGAAGAGACAGCCTGTCCGGACTATTAACGAAGTTATAACCGAAACGACCGCGAACACAGAGATTGCCCTTGTTGACAGGGCTTTCACCATCGCCCCTGGCCCTTACAATGGTGTTTCCGCGCACGCCCAGGTAAAGTCCGCACCCTACACCACAGTATGGGCAGGTAGTTTTTACTTCACGGGTTGGATATTCAGCCTTCTTGGGTACCAGAGCACCTACAGGGCAACGCTCCATACATTCCCCACAAGACACACAGACAGACTCTTTCAAGGGTTGGTTGGCAAATGTACTGACTCTAAGGTCGTAACTCCGGTATGCCATGTTGATTGCGTCATTACCTACAATCTCATGGCAGGTACGGACGCATATTGTGCACTGCACGCACTTGTTGGGATTGAAATCGAAAAACGGGTTGCTGGTATCAATGGGAAGATCCTTGGCCACATGCTCAAGACGATCGAACCTTTGCTCTTTGAAACCTATACGGTTCACCAGTTCCTGAAGGCGGCACTGCCCGCTCTTGGGACAGAGAAGGCAGTTGAAGTCATGATCACTCAAGATGAGCTCAAGGATCACCCGGCGCAATCGTTCAATTTCAGGATCGTCCGTAACAACCACCATACCTTCTTCTGCAATGGTCCGGCAGGCCGGTTCAAGTCTTCTTCGATTTTCGATCCTGACCAGACACAGGCGACATACGCCTATGGATGAGACATCAGGGCAATAGCACAGGGTGGGGATATAGATACCTGCGTCCTGGGCCGCTGTGAGGATAGTAGCACCCTCATCGGCCCTCACTGTAATTCCGTTTATGTTCAAGGACACGTTACTCACTCTTATCACCTAAGCTTTCTATCTGACCTGTAACACACTCCACCGCGTTGAACCGCTTGGGACAGACCTCCATGCAGGCCCCGCATTTGATACACTTACTCTGGTCAATCTCGTGGACCTGCCATTTCGCACCTATAATGGCATCAACCGGACAGGCGTCCAGGCATTTCAAGCAGGCCTTACACCTGTAGTCCTTGATACGATAGAAAATAAGAGACCTGCACACAAGGGCCCGGCAGCGCCTCTCATGGATATGCTCTTCATACTCCTTGCGGAAGTACTGTATGGTAGAGATAACCGGATTGGGGACTGTCATTCCAAGGCCGCACATGGAAGCCTGCTTGACGGCATCGGACAATTCGAGCAGGATCTCAATATCTCCGGGCTTTCCGTTTCCTCTTGTAATGTCCTGCAAGATCTTGAACATCTGCTTTGTGCCGAGCCGGCA
>WTCF01000147.1 GCA_013138705.1 Deltaproteobacteria bacterium | reverse complement strand
TTGTCCACTACCTGCTCCATTGCTGAAACGGTCAAATGGCCGAAAGGTATAACAGCCTCCAGCCGGTTACGAAATTCCGGGCTGAAGAGTTGTTTTATTATATTCTCCCCTTTGTATCTGCTATCTTCCGCCTTTGCACCAAAACCAATTGTCTGGCTTTCCATCTCTCTTGCCCCTGCATTTGAGGTCATAATCAATATCACATGACGGAAGTCTGCCCTTTTACCTGTATTATCGGTAAGGGTAGCGTAATCCATGACCTGAAGCAAGATACTAAAGAGGTCAGGATGGGCCTTCTCTATTTCATCCAAAAGGAGAATACAATAAGGGTGCTTACGAATGGCCTCGGTAAGGAGACCTCCCTGATCAAATCCGACATAGCCGGGAGGCGCACCAATGAGCCTGGCCACAGCATGCTTTTCCATATATTCGCTCATGTCGAATCGCTGGAAGTGTACTCCAAGCACTGCAGCGGTCTGCCGGGCAAGCTCCGTCTTTCCAACTCCTGTGGGTCCCATAAACAGAAAAGAGCCGATGGGACGCTCAGGATGAGAAAGACCGGCCCGGGAACGCTTGATGGCTTTTGACAAAATTTCTACAGCTTCATCTTGGCCGAAGACTAAAGATTTTATGGATTCTTCGATTTTTTCAAGACGAAAGCGGTCTGACTGAGTGATAGTCTTTGCCGGCAATCGGGCCATCTTGGCAATTACACTTTCGATATGACGTGTAGTCACAAGCCTTGGTCCATTTCCACCAATGCCTGAAAGCCTCAATACGGATGCTGCTTCATCTATTACGTCAATAGCCTTGTCCGGCATATAACGATCTGTAAGGTATCTACCTGACAGTTCAGCTGCAGTTTTCAGAGCGCTATCAGTGTATTTTATTCCATGGTGCTCTTCGTAATGTGACTTCAGCCCCTTAAGGATTTTCACCGTCTCTCCCACACTGGGTTCCAGAATCTCTATCTTTTGAAAACGCCTTGAAAGTGCGCGATCTTTTTCAAAAAAATTCCTGTATTCCTCATAAGTGGTTGAACCTATACACCTTAGCTCACCATTTGCCAGGGCCGGCTTGAGAATATTTGAGGCATCCAGAGACCCTCCACTGGTGGCTCCTGCTCCCACAACAGTATGGATTTCATCAATGAAGAGTATTGCCTTGGGACACTTTTTGATCTGGGCAATAACCTCTTTGAGCCTGGCCTCAAACTCCCCCCTGTATTTGGTGCCGGCAAGAAGTGATCCCATATCCAGAGTGTACATTTCTGTGTCTTGTAAAGGCTCAGGCACCTCGCCTTGCCGGATTTTTAGTGCCAGTCCTTCAGCCAAGGCCGTCTTGCCTACTCCGGGGTCCCCCACGTAAATAGGATTATTCTTTCTGCGCCTGCAGAGGACTTGCATTGTACGTTCCAGTTCCATCTTGCGTCCAACAAGCGGGTCAATTCCTCCATCAGCAGCCTTCTTCGTGAGATTAACAGTAAAGGCATCGAGAGCACTTGCCGGTTTTGTTGAGGATTTGGCCTGTTTCCCAGCTTGGGAACCTATCTTTCTTTGGGAGCTAATGGTTTGATAAGAATCAGTTTGCTCAATCCCATGTGATATATAATTCAGTATGTCCAGCCTGGTGATTCCCTCCTGATTAAGAAAGTGCGCTGCATAGGAATCTTCCTCGGTCATCACGGAAGCAAGAAGATCTCCTATGTCGGCCTCTTCCTTTTCGGCAGACTGCACATGCATAATGGTTCGCTGGAGCACTCTCTGCAGGATTACTGTGGGCTGGGGGCCTTCTTTTCGATCGTCCGACAATTTCTCAAGGTGAGTCTCAAAAAATGTCTCAATTCTGGATTTCAGCCGGTCAGGATTGCCCCCACATGCCATTATGGCATTCTCACCCTTTTGGTGGTGAATTATTGCAAAAAGCAAATGCTCAAGAGATAGATATTCATGATGCCTAATATGAGCCTCCCGAGCCGCCGCACCTAACATTATTTCCAAGTCCTTGCTTATCATTTTTTTACCTTTCTATATATATTCCATACTGGCCTTAAGAGGAAAACCTGCTTCCTTCGCACTTATGTGAACGGCCTTTACCTTTGTCTCTGCAATCTCACTGGTATAATACCCACAAATCCCAAAACCGTTATAATGCACATTCAGCATGATTCTTGTTGCCTCTGACGATGACTTATGAAATATATCTTCCAAGATCCGTACCACAAAATCCATCGTCGTATAATCGTCGTTATATAACAAGACCTTACACATGGGCGGTTCCTCGATCTCCTTCTCTGCAACGTCTTCCAATTGGTCTTGATTTTCAAGGTCGAGCCAGCTCATTTTTTCGCACTTCCTAATTCTAGTTCGTCATATTTGCAAAATATCTGGAAAAAACTAAAAATATTAAATACTAAGTGTTGAATAAATGGATAAATCTTTAAAATCTTTTGTTATAAGAGGCTCGTAATTCAAATATAACAATTATAATATAACCTCTTTTACAGGGCTGTCCCAGAAAACGAAATATTACAAAAAATCTTCTGACTCAAAATATATGCCTAATAAACTATGCCGCTTTATGGTCTCCAGGATACTCAATCAGCATAAGGAATTCCTTGTTGCCTTTTGCTCCAAGGATAGGTGATGGCGTAACTCCTATGACAGTCAGTTTCAATTTATTGCAAAATAAAATTAGTCCATCCAAGACCTCTTGGTGAAGCTTTGGGTCTTTTACTATCCCCCCTTTTCCAACTTTCCCTTTCCCAACCTCGAATTGAGGCTTTACAAGGGCAATAATATGACTCTCCCGATGCATAAATGGAAGAATAGAGGGTATTACCAGCCTGAGTGAAATAAATGAAGTATCTATTGTAGCTAGATATATTTGAGAATCCAAGACGTCAGGAGGCAAATATCGTATATTGGTCCGCTCGATAGGCACAACCCTTTTGTCATTCCTCAAACGCCAGTCTAGCTGACCGTAGCCAACATCCACTGCGTAAACCTTTGATGCCCCTTTCTGGAGCAAACAATCTGTAAACCCTCCGGTAGATGCCCCGACGTCCATACAAACAAGACCGTGAACATCCATTGCAAAGTACTCGAGTGCGTGCGCAAGCTTCAGTCCACCACGGCTCACATAGGGATTCAGGTTTTCCGCAAGCTCTATTTGAGCGTCAGCAGAAAATCGGTGCCCTGCTTTATCAATGATGTTTCCTTCAACTCGCACTTTGCCGGTGCTGATGAGAGCTTGGGCCTGATTTCTTGAAGTGGCAAGCCCTTTTTGCAATAAAATAAGGTCAAGCCGTAATAATTTTTTTGCCAAAACAGGTAATTTTATGGTAGCTCTTAGGTTAAAGTAGTATTTAAAATAAATTCACAATTCCTCAATTATCAGTAAGGCAATTTTTGCTATTTGTAAAATAATTTAAAGATATAAGGAATAAAAAATGGTTGTTACAAAAGAAAAAATTTTGGATGTACTAAAGAAGGTGAAAGACCCAGGCCTCAACAAGGGCCTTGTAGAACTTGGGATGATTAAAGATATTGAGATAGCCGGCTCAGCAGTCCGTGTTACCGTAGCCCTTACTATGGCCGGCTGTCCTATGAAGAATCAGATTAAGGATGATGTCGAGAAGGCTATACACGGCGTAGAGGGTGTAAGTGAGGTCAAGGTAGTCCTCACTACCATGACATCTGAGGAGAGAGCAAAGCTGTTGGGACAAGAGCCTTCTGAAATGCAGGGAATAGAAAAGGTAAAGCGCATAATTGCTATTGCCAGTGGAAAGGGTGGGGTAGGCAAGACTACCGTTGCTGTGAATCTGGCAATCGCGCTTTCAAAAAAAGGTTTTAAGGTAGGTATACTTGATGCTGATATGCATGGCCCGGATATTCCCATAATGCTCGGCATCGATGAGCGGCCCTTAGGTTCTAAGGGCATGCTTCTACCAATTGAGAAATTCGGCCTCAAGGTTATATCTACAGCTACTTTAGCAGGGGAGGGCGTGCCGATAGTCTGGCGAGGCCCATTGGTAA
>WTCF01000097.1 GCA_013138705.1 Deltaproteobacteria bacterium | reverse complement strand
CATAAATTTAAAAATCTGTGTTCATCTATGTTCAAAATGGAAATTCCTATACTATTACTATGAACTTATAATTCATCGACAACATCAAGTCCATACAATAATTTTCTTTTCCATTTATGCAACGATCCAGAGTGCGCCTTTTGTATGGGTATGTAACAGCCTGTTGGATACGCTGCCCGGGAAAACAGCTTCCCATCCCCCGATTCCTCTGCGGCCGGCAACCAGTGTCCCATATCCTCCCTTTTCGTATTCTGCCAATATGTCTTGTGTCACTCCCGTGCTTCCTTTTTTGATTTTGATCTCTACGGCTTTCGGATTGAATCCGGCATCTCTGAATATATTGTTGACCTCGGAAAGCAGGTTTTCCATCTGTTTTTCAGAGTAAGAGGCTATTATTGTTTCAACATCTTCAAAGGTAGCGGAGACTTCCCTGGATATAAATGGCCGGAATTTTGGAATAACATTAAATAGAGTCACCTTTACATCTTTTATTCCGGCTAATGCAAAGCTTGCGTGGTCAACCACCCGCAAACAGGATTCGCAGGCATCAACCGCAATCAACACGTGCTTTGATGGAATGGGGTCGTCAATTATCCAGACAGCAATATTTTTGAGATGCTGAACCAGCCCATAGGAGATACTGCCGATAAAGTATGAAACAAGACGTCCTAAGCCACGCCTGCCAACAACCAATGCGTCATATTTGCCGCGCTTGGCTTCACTTAGTATGTCCTGCACAGCACTCCGGCTTTGCACGACCGCTTTTGTGTGAATGTGATCAGCCGGAAATTGGTTGTGCTCCAGTAAAGCCCTGCCTCTTTCCAGTATGCCGGTACATTCCTGCTGCCTCTGCTTATTTATATCATCAAGACGCTTGAGACGGCTCTTCTCCGCCTGGAAACTCCTACTTCCAGTAGTTATGAACAACGGCAGAGGTTCTGCTACGCTTATGAGTGTAACATCAATATCCGGGACATCTTGATATATCCCGGCTATGTATTTCAGTGAGTTGTGGGCATTTGGAGAACCGTCTGTAGCTGCAAGCAGATGTCTATTCATGGTGTTCCTCAATCTTGGTCTTAATAAGTTTTTATAAATAGTGACGGACTTGTAAAAAGTCAAGATCCATGTTTCTGGTACTTATAATCAACTGATATTGCACGATGCAAAGTTGCAATTTGTGCCTTCTTGCGGCTATATCAATAGTGGTTATATAACATGTTTAGAGAATTTAGAACATTTGTAATAAAACAACATTCAGGCTTTCGTGTCTTCGCATTTTCGTGCTTTCGTGATCAATTTTTTTATCTTCAAACCTGTTTGGTTCCGGCTTGTCCGGGTTAGGGGATTGGATAAACGATATGGAATCCATAGATGATGCTGTAAGCCGGCTTCTCAAGGAGCTGTCAGAAGCCAAAATGTGGCCGGAAGAGTATCAAGAGAAACTTGAAGCCGGGGCAGATATTAGTCATGAGATAAATAAGGCTGATAATAAAATACAAGAGCTTGAAGCGCGGGCTAAGAAAATTTTAAAAAAGTTAGGGTGCGTAAGCCCGAAAACCCGCTCCGTTTACAACGGCATGGCTGGTATGCTGATTAACTGGCAAGAGTTCAAGGATAACTTGGAATAGGTAAGTTAGCGCTTATGCTCTTGAACGCCTTTTTGACAGTGGAGTTTTAGAGTTTGTGCCATCCATATCTACGTGGTATTTTTATCAACTGAATAAGCCACTTGGCAAATCCGGAGGAAATAGTGAACAACACCAGTAAAATTGTACTTGACTCAAGGGAGATGGACCGGGCCCTCACAAGAATGGCCCACGAAATCATAGAACAGAATAAGGGAATAGAGGATCTCGCCCTTATTGGCATCAGGACAGGCGGAGTGCCGTTATCCGAACGTCTGCAGCAGCGAATCGCTGCCATAGAGGGGACCATGCTCCCAGCCGGTATTTTGGACATTACTCTCTATCGAGACGACTGGAGTACCCTGAGCCAGCATCCCATAGTCAGGAAGACTGACATTTCATTCTCTATTGACAGCAAAAATATAATACTGGTGGACGACGTCCTTTATACAGGACGTACCATCAGGGCCGCCCTAGACGCCTTGACTGACTTGGGCAGACCACAGAAAATCCAGCTTGCTGTCCTCGTGGACAGGGGGAGACGGGAGCTTCCGATCAAGCCTGATTTTGTAGGACTTTCTCTCCAGACTGCAGCCAATGAACACGTAAATGTCTTTTTGAATGAAATTGCAGGGAGAGATGAGGTTGTCCTGGAGGAATATGTTACGCATTCCACAAGGCAGACACACACAGACTGACACAGACAAACATGTCACTGAATCCAGAATAAAATCGCAGATGCATGCACATACTCGCAGATTACAATCACCAAATCCTCTGGGCATCACCATGGGCTGTCCGGCAGGAATCGGTCCTGAAATCATTATAAAGGCATTTGCTGCCAATCCTGAATGGTTGCTGTCCCCTCCGGCAGTCGTCATGGGGGACATGAACATACTTAAAAGGGCATCAAAAGCACTTGATATCAACATTCCCATTACGTCCTGGATGCCCGGCGATCCCCTTTCCGGCAGTGCGATACATGTAATTACCCGGACCGGTCTTAACATTGAGGATGTCCCTTGGGGTAAGCCGAACTCCGCTACAGGAAAGGCCTCTTTTGAGTATGTCACCGAAGGCATTAGACTCTGCCTGGGGAAAAGGCTCTCCGGCCTTGTGACCGCTCCTATCAGCAAACTGGGTCTTAAGCTTGCCGGCATCGACTACCCGGGGCATACTGAGATCCTAGCCGACAGGACCAACACGGAAAGATACGCCATGATGTTGGCAGGCGACAGACTCCGGGTAACCCTTGTGACCATACACTGCCCCTTGAGGGAGGTGGCAGACAGCATCAGCACGGAAAAGATTTTTCAAGTAATTTCCCTTACTGATTTTTCCTTAAAAAATGAGTTTGGTCTAAAAGAACCAAAGATTGCCGTGGCCGGCCTGAATCCGCACGGAGGCGAGTCCGGGATGTTTGGTAATGAGGAGGAGCAAGTCATAACGCCCGCCATAGAAATGGCCAGGGAAAAGGGCATAATGGCCAAAGGACCTTACCCTCCGGACACGGTATTTTATCAGGCTATCAATGGGAAATTCGACGCTGTAGTCTGCCAGTACCATGACCAAGGGCTGATCCCATTTAAGCTTATTCATTTTCGGGACGGGGTCAACCTGACCTTAGGTCTCCCAATAATCAGGACTTCAGTAGACCACGGGACCGCATATGACTTGGCCGGTACAGGTAAGGCGGATTGCGCCAGCCTTGAGGCGGCAATCAGGCTCGCATCGAAGATAGTGGTGAATCGTTTGAAGAAAAAAAAGTGAACTATTTTTACGACAAATAACAACTTATTTTGAAAGACTTGCTTCTATGGCTCGTGGGTCAAGCCATTCAAGCGGGTCCTCTTGTTGTTCTTCATGCCTTATTTCGAAGTATATGCCCTCCCGGACCCATGGACCCCCACCAGTCAGACCTATAATATCCCCCTCTGTGACCTCCTGTCCAACGGTCTTGAAGAACTGTGTCCCCTGACTTACCAGGCTGAAATATTCGTTTCCGTGGTCGATTATCAAGACCTTTCCATAACCAGGTACGACATCACTGTATTCAACTGTGCCGTCAAAAATTGCTCTGATTTCACTGCCCCTGGGTGTTGAGAAAATTACACCAGGGCATTCCCCATCATTCCTCCAGCCATCAGTACCGGTCCTGGATAGCCGTCCTACTACAGGTGGGCTTAGCTTGCCTTTCTGTAACCTAAAGTCGCACATTGCCGGTGAAATAGGACCTGAAATGAGGCCTCCGGCACTTTTGCTGCTAAGACGTTTTATAATATCCTGAAGCGATTGCTCAGCAGATCCAAGCTCTTTCAACATCACCTCATACAGCTTTCCCTGTTGTTTAAGTTCGTCAAAAAAGGCCTGTTTTTCCTGTTTCCGTTCTTCAAAAAGCAGGGC
>WTCF01000129.1 GCA_013138705.1 Deltaproteobacteria bacterium | reverse complement strand
TTGAAGTAAATTCTGAATGGGGGTTCATTCGGTCTAAGCTCCTATTTTTATTAGATGTTGGGCCTTCGGGGGAAGGAAACAAAAAAATGATTGATCTTGATTATTCATTCTTTGCACAGCTTATCGGTTATTTGATCCTGTTGGTTATCCTGAATGGTATGCTTTACAAGCCTATTCGCAAATTGCTTGCAGAGCGTGCATCCCGGATGGCGTCTATTCAGAGCGATGTTGATAAATATGAGCGCAATGCCGAGCAGCTTCTTAAAGATTTTGACACAAAGTTGGCCGAAGCTCGCGGATCCGGGCAAGGGGCAATGGAGAAGTTGAAGCAGGAGGCCAGGGAAGAAGAGCATCAAATGACTGAGGCCAGCAATAAGGAGGCTGATGCCAGGAAGCAGGAGTTGATGGCAGAACTTACATCAGAGATCGATGGGGCAAGGAAGGACCTTGCGGCAAAAGTTGAGGCCTTTGCTATGGATATTTCGCAGAAGCTCCTGGGGAGGGCTGTATAATGGAGTATAAGAGGAGGGGTTGGGCTGGTACTTGGTTTTTTATAGTCGTGGCTTTTTCTTTTGTTGCCCTTTTGATAACCATGGGAGGTTGGGCAGGGGCTGTCGACGAAGGGGCTGTGCACGATACTCCGGGTGTTGAATCAGTCCATGATACTGCCACAGGAGAAGGTCATGAGATAGCATCCCACGGTGAAGAGGCTGCCGCTGGGCACGGAGAAGGTCATGGAGAACATCACGGGCTGAGTCATGACAAGGTAATGAACTTTATTTGGCATTGCCTTAACTTTTCCATTCTTGCTTTTTTTCTTGTAAAATTCCTGCGCAAGCCAATTACAGGTGCCCTTAAAGGCAGGACTGAATCAATACGGGCCGCATTTGAAGAGCTGGAGGCCAAGCGGGCTGACGCAGAGCGCAAGTATGCAGAGTATGAGGGCAAGCTTTCCACCATGGATGAACAGGCAGAGCGCATACTGAAGAGTTTTACTGAGCAAGGGGAGTCAGAGAAAGAAAAGATTATAGCCCAGGCCCACGAAGCTGCAGAGCGCATCAAGGCCCAGGCAGAATTTTATGTGCAGCAGGAGCTTGCCAAGGCAAAGACCGAGCTGCAGACCGAAGTGGCTGATATGGCCGTCAAGATGGCGGAGGAGCTAATTCGCAAGAACCTGAATGAGGAGGATCATCATCGTCTCATCAGTGAATATCTTGAAAGGGTGGTGCAGAAAAATTGACCAATACAGTCATAGCTAAAAGGTATGCTAAGGCCCTCTTTGCCGTTGCCAAAGAGGAGGGGAAGTTAGAGGCCTATAGTGAGGCGCTGAAGGACATAGACGCCTTTTTGGAAGGAAGTCCTGATGTAGAGGCCGCCCTTGTCAGTCCGGTGTTTCCGGCTGACATTAAACAAACAGTCCTGGAGGAGATTATCAAGGCATCAGGGGTGGAAGATACCCTTGCAATTTTCCTGCGGCTTTTGGTGGAGCGTGGCAGAATACAGTACTTGAGGATGATTGTGAGCTGTTTCCAGGAGTTCATGGATGAAGAGACCGGGGTAGTGCGGGCGGTGGTCCGCTCAGCGGTTCCTTTGCCCAAAGACCTGCGGGACAAATTTTCAGAGGTCCTGGCAAAGGTTACCGGCAAGCAGATTACTTTACAAATAGAGGAAGATCCCGCCATACTTGGCGGTGTAGTTGCCCATATAGGCGATATGGTTCTGGACGGCAGTATTAGGAGCCAGTTACAAAGTATCAGAGAATCCATAGGAAGGGGTGAGCTGGGATAATGGCACAGATAAAAGCGCAAGAAATTAGTGACATCATAAAGAAGCAGATTCAGGATTATGAAAAAACAATCGATTTAGCCGAGACAGGTACGGTCCTGTCAGTCGGTGACAATGTCGCCCGTGTCTACGGCGTGCGAAATTGTATGTCCATGGAACTTTTGGAGTTCCCCGGGGGCATCATGGGAATCGCCCTGAACCTTGAGGAGGACAATGTCGGTGTTGCCGTTATGGGTGACGTCAAGGGGATCAAAGAGGGTGACCTGGTTAAGAGGACGGCCAGAATCGCTGAGGTGCCTGTGGGTGAGGCCATGCTTGGCCGTGTTGTCGATGCCCTTGGCGCCCCGATAGACGGGCAGGGTCCAATCGACGCAAAAGACTTTAGTCGTGTTGAGATGAAGGCCCCTGGTGTGATCGACAGGAAGGGCGTTCACGAGCCATGCTATACCGGTCTTAAGGCGGTTGACGCAATGACGCCTGTGGGCAAGGGACAGCGTGAGCTTATCATTGGTGACCGCCAGATTGGGAAGACGGCCATTTGTGTGGACGCAATTATCGCACAGAAAGAAACAGATGTGTACTGCATATATGTTGCCTGCGGGCAGAAGCAGGCCACAGTGGCCCTGGTTGCCGAGGCCCTGCGCCGTCACGGGGCAATGGAGTACACTACTATCGTTGCGGCAAGCGCCAGTGAGCCCGCATCGCTCCAATATATAGCTGCCTTCTCGGGCTGCGCCATAGGCGAATACTTCCGCGACCGGGGGAAACATGCCCTTATTCTCTATGATGACTTGTCAAAGCAGGCGGTATCTTACCGTGAGCTTTCATTGCTGCTGAGGCGTCCTCCGGGACGTGAGGCTTATCCAGGTGATATTTTCTATAACCACTCAAGGCTCCTGGAGAGGTCGTCCAAGCTGAACGATGAACTGGGCGCAGGCAGCCTTACGGCCCTGCCCATTATTGAGACCCAGCAGGGTGACGTGTCCGCGTATATTCCCACGAACGTTATTTCCATCACAGACGGCCAGGTTTACCTGGAGCCGGCGCTTTTCTTTGCCGGTGTCCGACCGGCCATCAACGTTGGCCTGTCAGTGTCCAGGGTCGGCGGTGCGGCCCAGGTAAAGGCCATGAAACAGGTCGCAGGTACCCTGAGGCTTGATCTGGCCCAGTACCGTGAGCTGGCGGCATTTGCCCAGTTCGGTAGTGATCTGGACAAGGCCACACAGGCCCAGTTGACACGCGGTGAACGTCTGGTTGAGATCCTGAAGCAGCCACAGTATGTGCCTCTTCCAATGGAAAAACAGGTAACCATCCTTTATGCCGGTACAAAAGGGCACCTGGATGAGCTGCCTGTTAATGTGCTTGGGGATTTTGAGCAAGAATTATATGAATTTGTCAGCAATAAGCATCCTGATATCTTCAGCGAGCTCAAGGAGAAGGAAGCTATAGACGATAGTCTTGATAAGAAGATGAGTTCGGCAATCAGTGGTTTTGTCACGGAGTTCAAGGCTAACCGTAATCTTTAGGAGCGAAGGGGGCTGTTGGTAAATGCCGGCACTGAAAGATATAAAGCTTAAGATAATAGGTATAAAAAAGACCGCACAGATTACCCAGGCCATGAATATGGTGGCTGCTGCAAAGCTGCGCGGGGCCCAGCAACGCATGGAGGACTTCCGTCCCTATGCGGAGAAATTCTCCGGTGTCATGGGGGAGTTGGCAGGTGCGGGTATCAACCCGGATGCCTTTCCGCTCATGGCGGCCAGGCCTGTGAAGAAGGTCATGCTGATAGTGGTGACCTCTGACAGGGGGTTATGCGGGTCCTTTAATGCCAATATTCACAAGGCTGCTGGAAAGTTTCTCAAAACCCAGCAGGAAGAGGGCCGTGAAGGCTGCGTTGCCTGTGTGGGAAAGAAGGGTAATGCCTTTTTTAAGAAGAGCCCGTTTGAGACACTGCACAGCAGTGTGGGCATCATGGACAAAATCCAGATGTTCAACGCGAGGCAGGTGGGCCAGGAGGTCATCAATCTGTTTCTGGAGGAAAGGGTGGATGAGGTCCAGTTGGTTTATGGACGTTTTATAAGCGTGGCGGTCCAGCGCCCCACCATGAACCGCATCCTGCCGATCAGCACAGAAGGCCTTGAAGAGGCTGAGGGGGGAGGGGCTGAAGGCCCGAAGGCCACATATACTTATGAGCCTGATCCTGAAGAAATACTTAATCAGTTGTTGCCCATGTTCGTGAATGTACAGATTATGCGTGCCATGCTGGAAACCGGGGCAAGCGAGCAGGCATCCCGTATGACCGCAATGGACAATGCTACCCGTGCATGTAAGGATATGATCGATGATCTCACCATGGTCTTCAACAAGGCCAGGCAAAGTGCAATAACCGCGGAACTTATGGATATCGTTGGCGGAGCCGAGGCCCTCAGGTAAGGGTAAGGGGCCGTTAGAGAAAAATATTCGGCGCCTATTTAAGGCGTCCGGGGAGGTAGGAAGATAAATGGCTAGTGAAACTGCAGCAAATATGGGGAAGATATCTCAGGTCATCGGTGCTGTTGTCGATGTGGAGTTTGAGCCTGGGAAAATACCGGCTATTCT
>WTCF01000197.1 GCA_013138705.1 Deltaproteobacteria bacterium | reverse complement strand
GACACGGTTGACGGTAAGTTGGCACGCGTGACCGTGACTTCCAGCCGCTTCGGCAATATTCTTGATCACGGCCTTGATCTGATTCACCCGCCATTGTGGTACATTGTGTGGGGTCTGGGTCTGGGAGAGTTTCAGCCCGGAATTCCCGGGTTATCCTTATGTGTAGTGCTCTGGAGTATTGTGCTCGGTTATATTGGGGGACGTTTGGTCGAAGGCGCATTTCGGTGGTGGCTGGGAAATTTCGGGATATTCTGCTGGCGTCCCATTGATTCCTATTTCAGGCTGATCACCGCCAGGCGTAATCCCAACCTGATCCTGCTGTCAATAGGTGCCGCATTGGGTCGTCCTGATCTTGGTTTGGTGGCTGTGGCCTTTTGGACGGTGTTGACCACCCTTCTTCTTGTCATGAGACTAAGTCAAGCATTAGGCACACGGATCGCCTCCGGTCCCCTGGATTCCTGGTTTTCAGAGGTTGATCTAAGTGCGGACAATCCGTCCCTTAGCGTAAAGCTGTTTACAAACCGTACTGCAAGGAAATCCACGAACCTATAGCTACTTACATGCACTGTATCAAAGACGTACGCCATATTTCACCACAGCTTATTACCCTGATCAGTCAGCAATCTTCGCAGCAGCCTTTACCCGAAATTCATATCCTTGCTGATGAGCTTCTGGCGCGATATGGCAGGACGATACAGGCCATTCTGTTTTACGGTTCCTGTTTCCGCAAAGGGGACAATAAAGGTCTACTCGATCTGTATTTATTGGTGGATAACTACCGTTCTGCCCATCGTAAACGTTGGCCGGCATTTCTAAACAGGTTACTCCCTCCGAATGTGTACTATCTTGAGCTGCCTTTCAAGGGGCGTCTGGTGCGGGCCAAATATGCAGTCCTTTCGATCAAGGACTTTGAGCAAGGTACATCGAGACGGTGGTTTCATTCTTACCTGTGGGCACGTTTTGCTCAGCCCGCCGGGTTGGTGTATGTGCGCGATGACCAAATTGCAAAACAGGTGCAAAACGCCTTGGCGTGTTCTGTTATTACCTTTATCACACGTGTTTTACCTATATTGCCCTCCCGTTTTTGCGCCAGAGATTTATGGAGAAAGGGACTTTGGCTCAGCTACTGCAGCGAACTTCGGCCGGAAAAATTCGATAGCATCTTTGCTCTGTTTGACGCAAATATAAAATATTACGAGCAACTGACACAGGCAGCCATCACGGCGGTACCGTTTCCTGTCCAGATCGCTTCCGGCTCTTATCCGACCCGCTATCATGTCAACATCCCGGCATGGATACGTTTTTCCAATCGGCTTGCATGGACTGTACGACGCCCTCAAGGCAAACTGCTTTCAGCTTTGCGCCTTTTAAAAGGAATGACTACTTTCCAAGGTGGACTGGATTATATTTTGTGGAAGATAGAACAGCACTCCGGGATTACGGTAGAGGTGAGTCCCCGCTTAAAACGGCATCCACTGCTGGCATCCGGGGTGCTTTTCTGGCGATTATACCGCCGTGGTGCTTTTCGATAGCTGAATTCTGAATTTCTCCAAAAAGTAAGTTCGTTATCCATTTCGTCCTGTCTGATTTTCAATGATTATTTGTCATATGAAGGTTATCCGGCAGGTATTGCAATAATACAGTCTGATAATTGCCAGTACAAGGTTGCTATACTGCATACCTGTTTCTCCAATGAGCTATTTTCACGACAAATAGCAACTTATTTTGAAGAACTTGCTTTTATGGCTCGTGGGTCAAACCATTCAAAGGGATCCTCTTGTTGTTCACCATGCCTTATTTCAAAATACAGCTTTCCCTGTTGTCTGAATTCGTCCAAAAAGGCCTGTTTTCCCTGTTTCCGTTCTTCAAAAAGCAGAGACTGAGTTTCAATTTTATCAGCAGCCGTTTTAAGAGCTTCTCTTTTTCGAACAAGACCTGAAAAAATATATAGTCTGTCTATCCACTTCTGCCCAAAAGGCGCTTTTACGTTTTCCCAATGCCGTTTCCTATGCCCTTTCAAGGACATGGCCTGTGGACGCCTTTCGAATCACCGACCCCTTGCACGCCCATACCCTTGTCCTCAGGTACCGCACTTTCATGAAGAGGTTGTGGGCAAAGCTGAGTCCCAGACACCGGGTCCTCCTGGGACTCGAGAGGTCTGTCATATCTCTGGAGGGAAGTAGATATGTGGTGACGATCTCCGAGCTGGATAAAAATCTTGTCCAGAGGTATTATGGTATGAGTCCCGAGAGAATATGTGTCATTTACAATGGAGTAGACCAGGATGTCTTTAGCCCGGTGGTTCGGCAGCGCAGCAGTAGCTGCTTGTAACTTGACTGTACAAGGGTAAAGGGATATGGGTAGTTAATCAAAACAACTCGTAAACAATTATTGGGGATAAAGTGATGTGAAGCAAGATATCCTTCGCACGTGCATAGATCCGTCAGGGGTTTTTATTTGTGCCCTTCACCAACCATCTTACAAAGTCGTAAACCTCAGACAGACTGACGCCTTGGCTGTGCTGGGCCACGATTCAGACGGCAATGCAATCAATAACCATGCCAACTTTCCACGGGGCGACCTTGCTATTAATAATGCGAGCCGGGTCTGTGAAATCCCAAATGCCTTTCCTTTCTGGGGTGCTACATACATCTTATATGACCAGGCCGAACGATTTTCAAAGAACCCTGAACAATTCAGATTCACAAGATGCGATGAGGAATCCGATAGGCCTTCGCCATTACTGAAAGACCTGTTGAATGGGTGCCTAAAAGGTTCAAACGAAAAGGTATATTCGCTGAAAGATCTCCCAAGGTCCGTTCTTTTGTCCCTGGCCCAGACATCCGGAGACCGTGAACTCCTCAAGGCCATCGCCCATTTGGCATGCAAGTTTGAATTGGACAGTAACCAGGACCCGGTCGGTGTGAAATATGAGAATGATAAACAAGGCCGACCCAAACCGGTTCTGTTCGATCAGGAGCTCTTTGAGGTGCTTGGTAACAATATAGCCTGTCCGGATAATTATAAGCTGGCCATGGTATTAATACCCGGCATTCAGGGGGCCAGCCCGATTATCGGCGAGTACGCATCCGGAGCTCAGACACACATATGGGAGTATCTCAGAGCCGACAGCTACATCCCATGGGGCCATTATGCATCCAATATGGCCCACGACTGTGTGAGGTACAGGGCAAAGGAACTGCTTCCCGAAGATGTGACTGGCCTGCGTCACCTTTATTACCAGCGGGTTTATACTCAAATGGCCCTCAACCTCAATATTACGCAGGGAATTGCCCGGAAAGACGTTAATACCTTATCAGTCCCTGAGCTTGAATCCTTGAGACAGGCGGTTGTGGAAAAAGTTACAAACAGATTGGAGAAAGGAGAAGATCTACCTTATACAGCCACCCTTTGGGGCTGGAACTATGGCTTTGATTTCTCTCCATCAGGATACAGATTACATGCATCCCACCAGCAGATTCATCAGCAGTTTGCACTGATACCTCCCAATGTGAAATCCATAGACATGGAGGGTACTGGCTCAAGATCAATCCCCACCTATGCAG
>WTCF01000093.1 GCA_013138705.1 Deltaproteobacteria bacterium | reverse complement strand
TCTCAAAAAAAGAGAGATTGACAGGCGCGAAAAATTTTATCAGGGTTTATCAAAAGGGGAAACGAATAAAGCTGCCCGGCCTTACTATTATAGTTGCAAGGAATTGTTTACCTTACTGTAGAATCGGTATCAGTGTCGGCAGAAAAATTGGTGGAGCCACCAAGAGAAACAGGGCCAAAAGGCTGATCAGGGAGTTGTTCCGCACGAACAAGCAAATTTTTCCACCAGGTCATGATCTGGTTTTTTTGCCATACAGGAAATTTTTCTACCTTGATTGGAATGAACTCAAGAGCAATCTTGTGAAGGCATTTGAGGCCTCGAACAGGTGTTAACAATTGAATACTAAGACCATGTTGAGCAAATTCATCATTTTTTTTATTAGAATATACAGGCTATTGTTTTCCCCTATTTTACCAAGGTCTTGCCGTTTCTTTCCGAGTTGCTCCCGATACGCTGAGGAGGCCATTGTTAAACACGGTCCTATTACAGGTATTGTGTTGGCTACCAAACGACTCCTAAGGTGTCATCCATGGACTCCGGGCGGATACGACCCTGTCCCCTGATTGCCGGTTTACGTTAAGAAGGCCCTTCACAGCAAAAAAATGGTTGCTTGATTAGCCGTTTGCAAAACTCCAATTGAAAACCGGAGATGGAGTTGAGAAGACGGCTCTGATGATTAAGGTTTACTACAATGGATTCACGTACATTATTAGCGTTAGTTTTGTCTATAGCAGTATTGATTGTGTTTCAGTTCTTCTTTGGTGGCGATGTATCACAACCACCTCGCGAAGAAACCGGTGTTGGGAATGTCCCTGCCACAGGTGTCAGTGAGCAAGCCCCGGACCATGAATACGGAGAACGCATTCGCACTGATGGGGACGCCGATGTTTCTTCCCTAAGCGGTATAAGAAGTTCTGATATTCCAGTTGACACAAAGGCACCCCTTCGCAAGGCAAGAGACATCACTGTGGAAACGGATCTTTACCGACTCGTTTTCTCAGAAAGAGGGGGCACAGTTAAAAAATACCTCTTAAAGCAATACCTGACAACGCTTTCAGATGACGCTGCTCCTGTGAATTTGATCGATGTCCCTTCCCTGCATCTACCCCTTGGGCTTCAAATGGAATCTCAGCCGCCGGTAGACCTGTCTTCCCAATTCTTTGAACCGGATAAGGAAGGCCTGAGACTTACAAGGGCCGGTGAGGAAGCGCAACTGAAGTTTACCTGCAATATGTCCAATGGCATTAAAATCACAAGGGCATACACATTCCACCAGGGAAGTTACTGGATAGATCTATCTGTTTATTTATCAGGAGCGGGGACCATCCCAGTCACGTTATGCTTGTACAATAAACCCGGCAAGGAAGGAGGTGGATTAAGTGGTCTAACATATAGTAAATTTACATTTACAGGTCCTTCCTATTACGCCAAAAATGAGTTGCATGAAATAAAACTGGACGACATCGGGGAAAAACATGCCTACACAGGTCCGGCTGACTGGATGGGTTACGGCAACGACTATTTCATGACAGCTTTGATCCCGATTGTCAGCGAGGGCCCATGGAATATATTGATTGAGAAAAAAGAGGCTGACGGTCTGACTGAGAGCCGGCTGACTGCACTAAAGCCATCTCCTAAAGGCGCAGGGCAAGGCGTTGAGGTCTTAAATCTGGGAGTATATTTCGGACCAAAAGATATCGACCGCCTGAACGCCTTGGGGCACAATCTTTCTAAGGCCATAAATTTTGGTTGGTTTGATCCAATTGCCAAGCCCCTTTTATACTTCCTTAAATTCCTTTATCGATATATTCACAATTATGGCTTGGCCATAATTATTGTTACCATACTGATCAAGGTTGCCTTCTGGCCCCTGGCGCAAAAAAGCGCCAAGTCCATGAAGACCATGCAAAAGCTGCAGCCAAAAATGGCTAAGCTTAAGGAAAAGTATGGGAAAGATAAAGAAAAAATGAACAAGGAGCTCATGCAGCTCTATAAAACCTACAAGGTGAATCCTATGGGCGGCTGTCTGCCCATGCTGCTGCAGATCCCGGTATTTTTTGCCCTATACAAGGTATTACTTCAATCAATAGAGGTGCGTCATGCCCCTTTCATGCTGTGGATAAACGACCTTTCAGCTCCTGACCGTCTAATGATACCCGGGGTAAACATTCCTTACCTGGGAGGCATACCAGTACTTACACTGCTCATGGGCCTTTCCATGTTTTTACAGCAAAAATTAAGCCCTTCCTCCCTTGACCCCATGCAGGCCCGCATGATGCAATTTCTACCTGTGATATTTACCTGTATGTTCATAAATTTTCCCTCAGGATTGGTGCTCTACTGGTTGATTAACAACGTACTTACTATCGCACAGCAACACTATGTGAACAAATTCACCGACTAAGTGGAATAAAAGATAATGACAAATAATGAATCTTCTGCACTGACACAAGGATTAAAAGAATTTGCCGGCAAAACCGTAGACTACGCCATAGAAGCTGCATGCAAATATTTTGAGGCAAAGCCTGACGATCTTAAAATCAATATACTTACCCGTGGGTCCACAGGCATCTTCGGACTGGGAGGACGCAAGGCCAAGATAAAGGCCGTGCTTAAAGAGCTCACTCCTCCGGTTACAGAAAAAAAACCAGAAGAAGAAAACGCGCCGATAGAGGCTGAAGCCAATCGTCACACACCCGAAGTACCTGAATCCGAAGAGGATGTGATCAAACCTGGCAAAGATGCTCCGGAAGATCGGGATAAACACATCTCTCTGGCCCTGGAGATTACCGAGGAACTTTTGAATAGGGCCGGTCTTGCGGGACAAGTAGAAATCAAGGCCGACGAAGAAGGACCGTATCTGGACATATCCGGGGAAGATCTTTCCCTGATCATAGGGAAAGAAGGCCAAAATCTTAATGCATTAGAATATATTGTTAACCGTATTCTGCGACACAGGGTCGAAAGCCATACCGGGATTAAGCTGGAAGCACAGGGCTATCGGGAAAAAAGGGAAAAGAGTATCTCGCTTCTTGCACACCGTATGGCAAAAAAGGCCCAAAAAACCGGACGCCCGGTAACACTTCAGCCATTGGGGGCAAGGGAGCGTAGACTGGTCCACTTGACCCTCAAGAACGTTAAAGGCATACGTACCCACAGTGTAGGCGAAGGAATCATGCGCAAGGTCGTGATCAACCCCGCCAGGTCCAGGCAACGCAATACAAAAAATAACAGTGCCTGACATATATAGAGAGGACGACACAATAGCTGCCCTGGCTACTCCCTCAGGACCAGGCGGGATAGGGATAGTTCGAGTAAGCGGTCCTCTTTCAGCACAACTTTTCAGATCCGTATTCCGGCCGGCAAAGCCAATTGAAGTAATACAATCCCATCGACTCTACTACGGCTGGGCCTGCGATCCACAAAATGAAACCGTTATGGACGAGGTTCTGGCCGTACTGATGAAGGCCCCTCACAGCTACACAAAAGAAGACGTCCTGGAAATCCAATGTCACAGCGGTCCTGCAATCTTACGTCGTGTTCTTGAGACACTGATCGGACAGGGTGCACGCCTGGCAGATCCCGGCGAATTCACAAAAAGGGCTTTTCTGAACGGAAGAATTGACCTTACCCAGGCAGAGGCCGTGCTCGACCTATCTCTAGCATGCGGGGACACCGCAGGGCAACTTGCTGTCAAACAATTGCAGGGATGTCTATCCAAAGGGATTAAAAAAATCCGCAATACTATCAAAGAATCTATAGCCACCCTTGAAGTCGCCATAGACTATCCGGATGAAGACGTAGAAATTATCACAGAGACCCAGCTCAGAGAACTTCTAATAACAGGTGCTCAAAATCCCCTTAATGCCATGATCGATGCATTCGACAGGGGAAAGATCTACAAGGAAGGGGCAGAGGTCCTGATTGTCGGAAGGCCGAATGTCGGAAAATCCAGCCTGCTTAACGCCCTGGCCTGTGAGGACAGAGCCATTGTAACCTCCATCCCCGGAACCACCAGGGACACGATAGAGGCAGTTCTTAACATCGAAGGTTTATTGGTTAGATTGATTGATACGGCCGGCATTCGGCCGGACCCTGATCCAATAGAGACAATTGGTATTGAAAAAGTTCGAAAAAAAGCAAAACTCGCACAGGCTGCTCTCTGGATGCTGGATCTGAGCGAGCCTTTGTGCCCGGAAGATTTCGGGGCACTGGAGACACTGGATGCCCTTACAAAGCGAAAAAAAATTCTCATAGTATTTAACAAAATAGACAAAGTTCATTCCTGGGAATCCTTGGCGGGGAAGCGGACAAGCGAGATCTTCAGCCGTCTGCAAGAGATGACCGGCAGCGTTTGGGTGGGGACCTCTGCAATTACAGGAGAAGGGCTTGAGAACTTGTCAAGGCTTCTGATAAATAAATTATTGGATGAAGCACCGGCAGAGCCACCGGATATAGTTCCTAATCTAAGACAAAAAGAGGCCTTGGAGACGGCCTGCAAAGCTGTGAACAGGGCAATTGACAGCATCTCTCAGGGCATCAGCCCCGATCTGGTTTCTATTGACTTAAGAGACGCAATGAATGTCCTGGGAGAAATCACAGGAGATAGCATTACTGACGAAGTGCTGGATCACATCTTTAGCCATTTCTGCCTTGGCAAATAGACTTTACTTATCAGTCCTGTCAGTCCTGGGGGGTTTGCCGGCAATTTGCGCCCGTACGACCTTGACCTTTACCTTGTCTGCCACTTCTAAGGTAACCACGTCATCTGTAAGGCCTGTTATCTTGCCTATCAACCCGCCTGTGGTCATCACTTCATCCCCACGACTCACGGAATCCAGGAAGTTTCTGTGATCCTTTGCCCTTTTCTGCTGCGGTCTGATCAAAAGGAAATAAAAAATGGCAAAAATAATGATCAGGGGCAGAAAGGCCGTGAGTGGATTTCCCCCTTCACTTCCAGAGGGGGGGCCCATGGCATAAGCTATTGACGGTATCATCATACGGTGCTCTCCTTTTTTGAATAAAACTTTTCTTGGAAGGCCTCAAATCTGTCCTTCTCTATGGCCTCCCGCATCTCTTTCATGAGATGCAAAAAATAATGCAAGTTGTGAATAGTATTAAGCCTATGGGCCAATAACTCCTTTGCGATAAAAAGGTGCCTCAAATAGGCACGGGAGTAATTCCTGCAGGTATAACACGTGCAGGAAGGGTCTATTGGCCTCGAATCCCTGGCAAAACGAGAGTTCTTTATAACAATGTGCCCGAAGGAAGTAAAGAGCATCCCGTTCCTGGCGTTCCTGGTAGGCATCACGCAGTCGAACATATCAACCCCTCTCGCCACTCCCTCAACCAGGTCTTCCGGGTTACCAACCCCCATTACATAGACAGGATACCTGTCCGGAATCAAGGGCCTTGTAATATCGATCATCTCAAACATAAGTTCTTTTGGCTCACCGACGCTGAGCCCACCGATAGCATATCCATCAAAACCAAATTCAAGGAGATCTAATGCACTTCGTTGCCTCCACGCAGGGTCCATCCCCCCCTGTACAATAGAGAATAGTAAAAGGTCCCGCCTTGTTCTCGCCTCCAAGGACCTTTTGGCCCATCGCGTGGTCAGTTCCGTAGCATTTTTTACATCTTCCTTGCCGGCCGGGTAAGGGATGCAGGAGTCGAGACACATCATTATGTCTGAACCAAGGGCCTCCTGGATCTTTATAACAAGCTCCGGCGTGAGTTTGTGAAGAGACCCGTCTATATGGGAACGAAATGTAAGCCCTTCCTCCTCTACCTTTACGAGTGCTGCAAGACTGTAGACCTGAAAACCGCCGCTATCTGTCAGAATAGGACGGTCCCACCCCATGAACCGGTGCAGGCCGCCGAGTTCCCTTATGATCTCGTAACCAGGACGCAGATACAGATGATAGGTATTACTTAAAATTATCTGGGCCCCAAATCCCTTGAGGTCTTCAGGTGTCAATGCCTTTACAGTGGCCTGGGTCCCAACCGGCATAAATGCGGGCGTCTCCACCATCCCATGCGCAGTATGCAGACGGCCCCTCCTGGCAGGCCCCTTTGAACTCCTGCACAGCTCTTGGAATTTGGTGATCTGACGATTTGACTCTTTAACGATTTGACGCCTTGACGATTTAACGACTTGACAATTTGACGACTTGACAATTTGACGATTTGACGACAGTGCGGATAACAGCCTTTCATGCAGGCCTTCAAAATCACCATTTGAGAGTATCACCACTACATCACCATCAGAACGGTTTGCTATAAGATCCTTAAGAATTGCGCCGGCATCCGGGAAGTACGCCGCATCAATGCCCCTGTCCTTGAGATCAGCTACCAGCTTTTTAGATGAAAATCTGTCTCCGGGCGGGGCCTTTTCCGGGTCAGGAACCTCTCGCACCAGCACTCGATCAGCAGGACTGAAAGAATAAACATAAACCTCCTGGAAGACACTCCTTCTGCTGGTATTGGTCCTTGGCTCAAACACAGCTATGAGGCGACGACCGGAATACACGGACCTCAGCGCAGCAAGGGTTTCCTTGACCGCCCTTGGATGATGGGCAAAATCATCGATTACCGTAACTCCGGCCACCTCCCCCCTGATTTCCTGCCTCCTTTTAACTCCGGCACAAGAGCCCAGTCCCTTAAGCGCTGCATCCTCTTCCATTCCAAGATGACTGCACAGCGCGAGAGTACCCAAAGCATTCAAGGCATTGTGTCTGCCGGGAAGTTTTATCCGTGCCTCGCCACAGATCTCTCCATGATGCACAGCAGTGAACCTTGTGCTGGTGGAATCAACAGAAAGATCAGCCAGTTGCCACTGGCATCCTTGACTTTCACCGTATGTCACCACCTTGCACCTGGCCTGAGCACAAACCTCCACAACCGCCGGCCAGTCCGCACAGGCCACAAGGACCCCTTCTGACGGAATCAAGGCAACCAATTTGGAAAATGCATGCTTTATTGCATCCAGGTCAGCATATATATCCGCGTGGTCAAACTCTATGCTGGTAAGAATGACACCATGGGGACGATAGTGTAAGAACTTCGGCCTCTTGTCGAAAAAGGCCGTGTCATATTCGTCCCCTTCAAGAACAAACCAGGGAGGACGCCCCACGCGGAAACCGGATTCAAATGCCTTGAGCATTCCACCCACCATAAAACCAGGGCCTTCACCCAAGGCCTCAAGGGCAGAGACCAGCAAAGCAGAGGTGGTGGTCTTGCCGTGGGTGCCGGCCACTACTAAAGGCTTCATGTCCTCCAGAAACAGAAGAGATAGGGCCTCAGGAAAAGAGAGATGGGGAATGCCCTTGGAGACCACATACATGGCCTCAGGATTATCGGCCCGGATCACATTTCCTATTATTACAAGGTCTGGAAGTGGGTGATTTGGTGATTTGGTGATTTGGTGATTGGGATGATTAGAAACCAGATTATCCGGATGGTATCCCAGGGTTACAGGAATACCCAGCCCCTTTAGCACATCACTCATGGGTGGATAGGCCTGACTGTCAGATCCTTTTACCCTGTATCCCTTTTCCTTGAGCAAACCGGCAAGGGCAGCCATCCCGGTGCCGCAAATGCCGATCATGTGGATTTGGTGATTTGGTGACTTGGTGATTGGGTTATTTATATCTGACATATCCTTAAGACTTTGGCTTCTATTAAATTGAACTTAGCGTCCTTCGGGCGGACTTGGAAAATTTTCGACACAGATTTTCGCAGATATACACAGATAATATTATTGTTCATAAATTTAAAAATCTGTGTTCATCCGTGTCCAAAAAAGGAAATTCCTATACTATCGAGTTAAAAAGAAAAATAATAGACGTGTTCGCATAAAATACAATAGATCGCTGCTTTTATAAAACGGGGGATTGGACACGGAAGCCATGGAAAGGTCCTGCCAGTGAAATATGTTGTATAAATTGTCCCCCACATTCCCTTGTCTGCGTGCCCGCACAGGCAGGTCGGATCACAAAGGTCGTCGGGCCATAGCCCGGACGCACCTCATAAGTTCACACCCATGTCGGGCGTATACAATGCCATTAAGGCAGATGGGCTATAGCTTGCGGTTTTGACATCACCCCATAAGTCCGTCTATTGTCATGGATTTACCGAAATCCATTGGTTGTTATCGCCCGCTGCTTATGGCTGCAGTTGGCCAACAAGCGATTTCGCCAAAAAGTTGACAGCATACAAAGTTTGTATGATATTGGGAATAGGAGGTGAGACATGAGCACAGTCACAGTAAATATATCTTTCCAGGATAGACTTCTTGCTAACATTGACCGAATTGCCCAGCGTGAGTCCCGTTCTCGCTCTGAACTTCTTCGTGAAGCAGCCCGCATCTATATAGAAAGAAAGGAACGTTGGAATAATATTTTTGCTAAAACATCAATACAATCAGGCGAGCAGGCTCTCACCGAAAAGGATGTGCTGGAGGAAATTAGTCGATATCGTAGTGAGAAAAGAAAATAGAAATGCCAAAAACAAAGGTGTGTCTTGATACAAATGTACTGATATCCGGCATTTTATTCGGCGGCAAGCCGCGGCAAATCCTTGAATTGGTTATTCAGGGCAGGATTAACGCTTATATTTCTCCCGCAATACTCACCGATTTTAGAGAAGTTCTCATAAGACCAAAATTTGGCCTTACTCATGAGGAGTGTTTTTCAATTGTCAAAGAGATAGAAGATATATTTTGCTTTGTGTTCCCTCAAATCACAGTTGATTTAATCAAGGACGACCCGGATGATAACATCATCCTTGAATGTGCTTTAGCTGCAGATGTGAAATATATCGTAACTGGAGATCCGCATTTATTGAATTTGGAGTGGTTCGACAAAGTCAAAATCATTTCACCTGCAACGTTCATTGCTGAGTTTTAAGTAACCGGTTCTCAAAATGGACGTATCCGTCCGGCCATTTCGGATTCGGATTGAACAAAGCAACAGAAGTTGCGGTCATGCTATTCCTCTGTTTCGTTGTTTAATAGCCATATATCCATTTAATTATCATCCCGTCTCACTGCCCTGAGTCAAGGCAAAACCACTCATGCTTGGAGTAGCAAAATGCCCCGTCATAACAGTTTGAATTTGCGAAAAGAAGTAGCATTGCCGATTAATTATGATGGCACATTGTCCTCATGCAGAGACAATTTAGGCTCGATGCGTCTGGTGTCCTACATGACGTTATGGCACGTGGAATTGAGCCCCATTCAATTTTTATAAAACGGGGGATTGGACACGGAAGCCATGAAAAGGTCCTGCCAGTGAAATATGTTGTATAAATTGGCAATGTCCCTCACATTCCTGAGAAAATCGACTCAAACTGGTTACATGGATGGACGTGGTCGATTCAGAGGAACTCGGAAGCGGGATTGCCACGATGACTTCAGAGTAGGATATGGTACCATATTGAAGAGGCGGTTGCCTTGGTGAAAAAGCATGACGAACACCATACCGATTTGCGGGCTGTCCGCCGCGTGGATCGCTGGCTGTTACCGCCGCAGGTCGTGACGCCTTATGGAGGACATACAACTTGATGAAAGAGCACAAGGCGCTTTCAACAAAGGAGCTTGCGGAGCTTATCGATCTTTCCTCAATGGCCGTGAGGACAAAAATGATCGATCTTGTGATACGAGGTTTGGTTGTTGAAATCAAACCGGTCCCTCGCGAAGCCATTGCCGCTGTGCGGGCCGAGGAAGACTTTGTCGAACTGCTGCTGCGCGAGCTTGAATGGCCCATCCCAATGAGTGTTCAACGTTTGGCGGATGTGGCGACCCCTCAATTTTGTCCATTTCTCAGAAGAAAAGCTTTGCAAGGAATGGCGGGCGGGCAAAATCCCTCCCGCTGACTTCGGTTGTCCCTATCTGTGTTCGTTGGTGTGTCGAGCGAGCACTGCGAGCGGGTGGCAAATTTTCATGCTTGGAGTGGCAAAATGCCCCGTCATGACAGCCGGGCTCCATCGCTTCGGCCAGTGAGGCATTACCCCCACTTGCTGGATATCGGCCCGGGGCCTATGGTCGAGTGGGACTTTAACCCATCTGAAACGTGTGCTGATAGGCACACAGTACGGGCTGTTAAGACCGAAGAACTCAAAGAGGTTAAAAAGTACCTATAAGTTCATTCAGAAATGGCGTCCCGTAGCTCAAGATGGTGCTGGTGAAAATATGTTGTATAAATTGGATGTCCCCTATTACAGCCCTCTATTACCCAGGATCAGCCTGTTGACAACCACCACCTATCCGGTATAGTATCTATACCATGGAATTCGAGTTCGACCCGAGAAAGAGCGCATCAAACAGACGCAAGCACGGCATCGACTTCGTTGAGGCCCAAGCCTTGTGGAATGACCCGGACCTGATCGAGATCCCTGCGCGAACCGAGGATGAACCCAGATTCCTCGTTGTCAGCAGAATCGGAGAGAAGCACTGGTCCGGCATCATTACTTACCACGGCGAGCAAATCCGAATCATATCAGTTCGCCGGTCCCGAAGGGAGGAGATTGAGATTTATGAAGGCTAGAGAACTGGAGAAGAAGTTCGATGCTGGAGAGGACATTACGAAGTACCTTGACCTCTCTAATGCACGCCGACCTAGGCAGGAACAAAAGCGAGTCAATGTTGACTTCCCTGTCTGGATGATCCACTCGCTAGACAGAGAGGCCAAACGACTCGGCGTGCCTCGTCAGTCCCTCATCAAGGTGCTGATAGCTCAACACCTTGAGAAGGCGCATGCCTGAATAAGAGGAGATTCTAATTCGGTTGTCCCTATTTCAGCGGGTCTTCGCAGGTTGCCATCAATCCCTGCTGGGAGATGGCCGCCGGGTAGACCGGAAAAATCTCACTGAATTTAGGGGACAAATTTAGGGGACGGAGTTAGTTTAATAATTTAAGGAATTTCCTCCATATTCACAAGGTTACTGGGGAAATACTTGTCTAATGATGAATATAGAGCATTTCAATGGCATTTAATGGCTTACCCTGATGCTGGTGACGTTGTCCGTGGAAGTGGCGGAGTTAGAAAAATTCGATGGGCAGTGAAAGGAAAGGGGAAAAGGGGTGGAGTCATCATCAGATGATAAAACGGGTTTCGTATACAAGGGACTTTCACCCCATAAGTTCGCGCCCATGCCTGGCGCACACAACGGCATCCAGCCGATGTTCCAAAGGCCACGGCTGATGCCTGATATACATTAGCGCGTCAGGTTCAAACGGGGGAAAATGGAAATAAACTTTGAATGTAAGAATTGTGGGCAAATCTTTGATTGCGATGTTGGTGAGGTCACTTTGCCCGATAACTCGGATAGACCGTGTTTTGAAAAGAAGATAATTTGTCCCACGTGCGGTGAGCGTTTGATGGATGAGGTATTTTTAACTGAATTAGGGCAAAGTCAGCTTACACAAGCGACTCTCGGTTTTGAAGTGGATGATCTGTTTGCCGATGAATACGATGAGTTAAATGGCTTTGGCTTTTATGAGGGGGGAGTGCCAGGGATGTGACATTTTTCAACCTCTTGATGATTTAGGACTTTGTGCAGAATGTGCAGGAAAATTAGAACGTGATTTAATTCGGAAGAGAGATTGGGATTATACAATATCCGGCTATGGTATTGGTCCTGCGGAACGTGAAGAAATACGAAAAGAAATTATTAAAAATTATGGCGAAAAATTGGAATTGATAGCACCGGACAAACCCAAAAAGAAAAAACAAAAAGCGAAAAAACGAAAAAGAAAAAAGATAAGAGATAAATAACATTATTGATTACAGGAGGTACTCTCATGGTTTCACAGTTAAAACTAACTGTAATATGCGAAAATAGCGTCTTCGGTCCATCCGGGTTGATTGGGGAGCACGGCTGGTCTTGCTATGTTGAGACTGAAGGGCACAGCATGTTGTTTGACACAGGCCAGGGCCTTGGTGTGTTGTCTAACAGCCTGATTCTGAGAAAAGACCTGAGGTCAATTGATGCTATAGTTTTGAGCCATGGGCACTATGATCATACATCCGGGCTTCCGGCGGTGCTGGGGATCTCAGGGCCTAAGCCGGTCTATGCCCATCCTGACATTTTTCTTGTTCGATACTGGAAGAAGGGGGATGTCCTGAGGGAAATAGGGCTTCGATATAAAAGGGAGTATCTTGAGGCTATCGGAGCCAGGTTTGTCGATGTGGAAGAGTTCAAGGAGATCTACCCCGGCGTATACCTGACTGGTATGGTTCCAAGAATAACCGACTTTGAACCCCCTGATCCGAATATGCAACTGAGAGACCCGAAGGCCGGCTGGATTCAGGATCCTTTGAAAGATGATCTCTCTGTAGTGATAGACACGGAGAAAGGTCTTTTTGTAATACTCGGCTGTGCCCATGCAGGGATCATCAATATTCTGAGGCACATACAGAAGAATTTCCCCGGCCGGCCATTCCACACTGTGATGGGTGGTACGCATCTGGGCCTTGCAGATCCTGCCCAGTTTGGCTTTACGTTATCCAGCCTTGAGGAGTTCGGTATTAAAAGGCTGGGAGCTGCCCACTGTACCGGGCTTGAGAATGGCGCGAAGCTTTACAATGCACTTGGTGATAGGTTCTTTTTTGCCTCAGTGGGAGTGAGCATTAGTATTTGAGTGACCATTGTTTTCGGGCAGACACTAGCTCCATTTGCCAACTGGAGCCTTACTCGGGAGGTCAGTCAACTTTTTAAGTCTTTCCAGGAAAAAAGACCTTGGTATTTCCTTTGCGCCAAGGCTCAAGAGGTGCCAAGTAGTAACCTGGCAATCAATCATGGCAAAGCCCCACTCAGATAGTTGGCGTACAAGGGTCACAAATGCTACTTTTGAGGCATCTGAAA
>WTCF01000105.1 GCA_013138705.1 Deltaproteobacteria bacterium | reverse complement strand
TCTTCTGAACCACCTCTTCCAGGAGCTTTATGCTTGAAATTCCTGCATAGAGCGGATCACTGTCAGGGAAATGCCGTCCCAGGTCGCCCAAGGCGGCAGCCCCAAGGATGGCATCACACAGGGCATGTGTTATGACATCTGCATCAGAGTGGCCAAGAAGGCCATAAGGATGAGGGATCTTTACGCCCCCCAAGATAAGGACGCGGCCGCTCACAAGCCTGTGCACGTCATAGCCGAAACCTATTCGGACCGCATTCATGATGTATAACCGTTCACACTCACCTATCACCCGCTCCCAGCTCTTTTCTTGTTATTTCCAGTTTATCCTGACCCTGCTCCCATTTCAGGAGCAACTCATCCTGCTCTTCCCTGAGTGCTTTGTATTCGCTCAGGAGCGGGACACCTCTGTTTTTATCACCAAAAATATCCGGATCTGCAAGCAATTTCTCCAACTCTTTCTGTCTTACTTCAAGTTCAGCGATTCGTCCTTCCAACTTCTCCACCTCAGTCAGGAGCGGTTTCAGGGTATTGTATATCAGTTGCCGTTTTTCCGCCTTTCCTCTTTTTTCTTTTTTTCGATCTTGTCTTTTTTTGAATGACGCCTTATTTTTCTCTGTTTCCTCATGCGTGTGTTTCCGGCTGGAAGAATTCGCCGATTCATCTTCCGTCCCGGCAATATGGCAAAAATATTCTGTCAGATTTCCTGGATACTCTACTATCTCGCCCCCCTTAATATCCCAGATCTTTGTTGCCAGTCTTTTGATAAATGACTGGTTGTGCGAAACAAACAGCAGGGTGCCGTTGTATTTGGAGAGCGCATTGATCAATGCCTCTGAAGATGAAATGTCCAGATGATTGGTCGGCTCATCCATCACCATAAGATTTCCAGGCTTGACAAGAAGCTTTGCAAGTGAAACACGGGCTTTTTCACCCCCGGAAAGGACGCCTATAGCCTTGTCCACGTCCTGCCCTGAGAAAAGGAAGGCCCCACAGACCCCTCTTACAAAACCGATGCTTTCATCCGGGACAACCTTATACACTTCCTGGATCACTGTCTTTTGAAGGTCAAGCATGTCTGAGTGATGCTGTGCAAAATAGCCCATACTGACCGAATGCCCCAGGGATATCTCCCCCTCATCCGGTTCTATTTCACCAGCCACCATCCTGAGCAGTGTTGTCTTGCCGCATCCATTTGCCCCTATAATGGCTATCCTTTCTCCCCGTGACACGGTCAAATTAATGTCTTTATACAAAGGCTTTTCATCAAACCCCTTTGCCATACCCCTGATTGATACTACAACTTCTCCACTTCGAGGGACGTCAGGGAAAGAAAAATGGGTCGTCTTCTCTGTGCGGTGGCCCTTTACCAGTTCCATTTTTTTGAGCAATTTGATCTTGCTCTGTGCCTGTCTCGCCTTACTGGCCTTAGCGCGAAATCTTTCAATAAATTTCTCCGCCTCTTTGACTTTTTGCTCCTGCTTTCTGGAATTTGCTTCCAGGGTTTTACGCTCCTCCTCACTGGCCTTTACGAAAAAGTCATAATCGCCGCTGTAAGATCTCATCCCTTCAGGCCCAAAGCTGATAATGCGATGGATCTGCCGGTTGAGGAACTCCCTGTCATGGGACACAAGAATCATGGCGCCGTCAAAGTTCTGCAGAAACTGTTCAAGCCAATGCACGGAAGGAATGTCAAGATGATTGGTCGGCTCATCCAGGAGGAGAAGATCAGGCCTCTGATAAAGAAGACTGGCAAGGGCTGCTCTCATTTTCCATCCACCGCTCAGAGAAAAAACGGATCTGTCAAAATCAGACGTGACAAACCCAAGCCCCGACAGGATCCTTTCCGCCGCATGACGCGGATACTCCAGGTCAAGCCGGTTGATCTCCTGAAGGATTTCCGCCAGCTTTTTTGCAGCTCTTGTCTGGTCCTGTTTGGAAGACACATCCTTAAGGGACGCCTCTGCCCTTCCAAGCTCATTTTCCAGTTGTACCCGGCCGGAAACGGATTCAATAACAGACTGCAAGAGAGGCCCTGACAAGGTTTCCTGGACATCCTGGGGCAGGTATCCGACCCGCCCCCCTTTTGCCACTCTGACTTCTCCGCTGTCAAGGGCAACCTCCCCAATGATGAGCCGGAGCAAAGTGGTCTTCCCTGATCCGTTCGGGCCCACCAGGCCTATACGGTCTCCCGGTCCCACTTGAAACCCGATCTCATTAAAAATTTGCTTCCCGGTAAATGAAAGCGAGGCCTTTACGACTGTTAGAAGACTCATTTGAAAAAAGATCCCTTAATCAAAAGCATCTATTTAGTGTCTGAACGAAAAGGCCGTTCAGACACAATTTTGAATGCTAAATTTTGAATTTAAATCAGTTTACACTTTTTTCGAAAAAGCATGTATTATCAAATTGAATGCCGATGTCAAAACTGGAAATTTGAAATTTCGCTACCAAAATACAAGAGCAACAAAGTGTAAACTACTTTTGACTTGTCGTGAAGGATGTCCCATAACGGCAGCTTTCATGAATCCGAATTCATTCTGTTCTTGACAAAAATGAGGAGTTGTAATAAAAAGGTCTATGTTGCAGTGTCTTCGCTTTGGAGGGATTACCTGACGCTACAGTATCATTTGATTAGATTTTTTATAGACTCCAAGTGTTGAGAGAATTACGGGGTGGTAGGCTGTATAGCTAATCCTCCGAAATTAGTGAAGATATACTGATTTTTTACAAATAACATAAAAGGAGACAAAAACAAATGGCATTAGTACCACCACATGGAGGAAAGGGTTTAGTTTGCAGTCTACTTACCGGTTCGGACTTAGATGCAGAAAAGCAAAAGGCCGCTGGGC